>DASWON010000065.1:0-5138 GCA_036398735.1 Rhodopila sp. | reverse complement strand
AGAGGCCCTCGGCCACCGCGCCACTGCCGCCCGGGCCGAGATCGGCCGGGTCATCTTTGGCCAGGACGAGGTAATCGATCAAACCTTGATCACTTTGCTGTCGGGTGGTCATGTTCTGCTCGTCGGCGTGCCTGGATTGGGCAAGAGCCGCCTCGTGGAGACGCTGGGCGTCGTCCTGGGGATGGCCACCAAGCGCATCCAGTTCACCCCGGACCTGATGCCGGCCGACATCGTCGGCAGCGAGGTGCTCGATGAGACCGACGGCCGCAGGGCCTTCCGCTTCGTCCCGGGGCCCGTGTTCTGTCAGCTACTCATGGCCGACGAGATCAACCGCGCCAGCCCGCGCACGCAGTCCGCACTGTTGCAGGCGATGCAGGAACAGCGCGTGGCGATCGGCGGCGTGGAGCATGCCCTGCCCCGCCCGTTCCACGTTCTGGCGACGCAGAATCCGATCGAGCAGGAAGGCACCTATCCGCTGCCCGAGGCCCAGCTCGATCGCTTTCTGCTGGAGATCAACGTTACCTACCCGGACCTGGATGCCGAGCGCACGATGTTGCTCGCCACCACCGGCACGCAGGAGGCGCGGCCGGTTCAGGCCATGACGCCCGACGACCTGGCGATGGCTCAGTCGCTGGTCCGCCGCCTACCCGTGGGCGAAAAGGTGGTGGATGCGATCCTGGCGCTGGTGCGCGGCTGCCGGCCCGAGACCGCCGCAGATGAGATCGTCCGCCGCCACGTCGCCTGGGGGCCCGGACCGCGGGCCGCCCAGGCGCTGATGCTCGCAACTCGTGCCCGGGCGCTGTTGGGGGGGCGTCTCGCCCCCAGCATCGACGACGTCGCCGCCCTGGCGCGTCCGATCCTGCGCCATCGCATGGCCCTCAGCTTCTCAGCCCGGGCAGACGGGATCATGCTGCCCGACGTGATCGACCGGCTGGTCGGAAAGATGGGCTAGTGTGGTAGCGCCAAGGTCCACCGCGCCGTCGATGCGCGTCCTGGCAGAGTTCGGTGCCATGAACCACGCCGGAACACAGTGCCTCGCGCACCGGCGTACCAGCCGCATACGAGCAGCGCGCGAATGCCGACCAGAAGGATATTTACCAGCGGCACTGGCTCGGGCAGCGCACGTTCGGGCGCGGATGGCACGGACGCGCTCCCCATCCCCGGGCCGAGGCGGTCGCTGCGTTCGAGGCTCTGAAACCCGGCGGACTCCCGGTGTCTTCGCTCTCCGGTGGGTTCGCCCGGAGCTGATCCACCGCACGACGGACGTTCACATCGGGACACCAGCGCGTTGCTGATCAGCCAAGCAAACCGGCGGACATGAGATGCCAGATGATGCCCTGACCGCCGAGGCCCTCGGCGCGCGCCTGCCACCTCTGCTCGTCGCGGCAGACCGCGTCGCTTCGACAGTGGCCCAGGGCGTGCATGGCCGCAGGCGTGTCGGACAGGGCGATAGTTTCTGGCAATTCCGTCGATTCGTCTCCGGCGATCCGTTGGCGCGGATCGACTGGCGTCAGTCGGCCAAATCGGGCCGCGGCGCACCCGAGGGCTGGTTCATTCGAGAAACGGAGTGGGAGGCTGCACAGACCGTCTGTCTGTGGCGCGATGCCTCGGCCTCCATGCGCTGGCGGTCGCGTCAGGTTCCCGTGGAAAAGCGCGACCGTGCGAATCTGCTGCTACTTTCGCTTGCTTCCCTGCTGCTGCGCGGCGGCGAGCGAGTCATGCTGATGCAGCAGGGCGCCCGTCCGATCTCCAGCCGATCCGGGCTGGACCGCCTGGTGGCGGAACTGGAATCCGCGGACGATGACAACGGCCTGCCGCCCGACGTTCGGCTGCCACGCCATGGAACGGTTGTGCTGTTCAGCGATTTCCTGTCACCGCTGGACGAAATCCGCGCGCTGATCGGCCGTTTCGCCGCCGTGCCGGTGACCGGATATCTGTTGCAGATCCTCGATCCGGCGGAGACCGCGCTGCCCTATCAGGGCCGGGTTCGCTTCCGCGGCATGGAGCATGATGGCGATGCGCTGATCCCGCGGGTCGAGTCCGTACGGGACGCGTATGCTGAACGGCTGAAGGCGCAGCAGGAGGGCCTGACCACGATCTGCTCCACCGCCGGGTTTGGTTTCGGTGTGCATCGCACCGATCACGCGCCGGAACTGGCGCTGCTGACGCTATACCAGGCCTTGGCGCCGCGATGAGCGTTCGCTCCGGGCCACGGCGAGCAAAGGAGCGATATGCCGCTCCGCGGTCGGGGCCAGGCGCGAGGCGATGCGACGCTCAGCGGTCGGGGCGCGCCGCCAGGCGACGAGACATTGCCTTTGGCTGCGGACACCCGGGGGCGCAACCGTGGGGCCGCTGCATGCCACGCCATGACACCGGGGCCATTGCACGATGATCTTTGTTGCCCCGTGGGTTCTCCTGGGCCTGGCGGCCCTGCCCTTGCTCTGGTGGCTGCTGCGGGTCACGCCGCCCGCGCCGCGCTCCGAGATCTTTCCCGCCGTCCGCTTCCTGCTGGGCCTCAACGCGACCGAGGAAACACCGGCGCGCACGCCGTGGTGGCTGCTGGCGCTGCGGCTGCTGGCGGCCGGCCTGGTGATCGTGGCGCTGGCGCGTCCGGTGATCGACGCCGGCGCCGCCTTGGCCGGCAAGGGTCCCGTGTTGCTGGTGATGGACAACGGCTGGGCGTCGGCGAACGACTGGGTCCGCCGCAAGGAGGCTGCCGGCGCACTGCTCGACCGCGCTGAACGGGCGGGACGGCGGGCGGCTCTGCTCACGACGGCGCCTGACGGCAGCGGTGCCCCGATCGCGGTTTCCGCGACCATGCCGGTCGCCGATCTGCGCGCCCGCCTCGCGGCGATGCAGCCCTGGCCCTGGCCATCCGATCGGGCAGCCGCGATCGAGGCGATCCGGGCGTGGCACGACAACGCGGATGCATCGGTGATCTACGTGCCGGATGGTCTGACCGACGGCGCCGATTTCGACCGCTTCGCGACGGCCCTCCGGGACACCGGTCCAGTGACGGAAATCTGCTGCGACACAGCGTCCGCGCCGCTGCTGCTGCCACCCACCAGTGAGGCTGACCGTCTGGTCGTGCACCTCGCGCAGGCACCGCGCGCCACTCCGACGGGGGCCAGTGTGCTGGCCCAGAGCGGCGACGGGCGCACCCTGGCCCGCACTGGTGTCACGGTGCCCCCGGGTGCTTCGATCGCCTCGGCCCCCATCCCGCTGCCTCCGGAACTCCGCAACCGGCTGACGCGGCTGGTGCTGGAGGGGCCGCCGAGCGCGGGGTCGGTGGTGCTGCTGGATGAGCGGTGGCGTCGCCGGCCGGTGGGGCTCCTGTCTGGTGACCTGTCCACGGCCGACACCCCGTTCACCGGCTCGATCTACTTCCTGAAACGGGCACTAGGACCGTTCACCGAACTGCGCGAAGGCGATACCGCGACGCTGCTGAAGCGGGATGTTTCGGTCCTCGTGCTGGCTGACCGGCCGCTGCCGGCGGGCGCCGAGCGGGACGCACTCGAAGCGTGGGTACGAAACGGCGGACTGCTGATCCGGTTCGCCGGACCGCGAACGGCCGAGGCAGCGACCAATGACACCGACACGCTTCTGCCGGTGCGCCTGCTGGCTGGCGATCGGCAACTGGGCGGCGCGATGTCCTGGAGCCAGCCGGCCGGGCTGGCCGCCTTCTCCGCTACCTCCCCCTTCGCCGGCCTGAACGTGACGCACGATGTGAAGGTGACGCGCCAGGTGCTGGCCGAACCGAGCGCCGATCTCGCGGGCCGGACCTGGGCGGCGCTGGAGGACGGCACACCGCTGGTCACGGAAATGCCCGACGGCGCCGGCCGTATCGTGCTGTTTCACGTCACCGCCAACGCCGACTGGTCCAACCTGCCGCTGTCCGGCCTTTTCGTGGACATGCTGCGACGGATGGTCGAACTGTCCGTCGGCGTCGCCAGCGCGCAGGGCAGCGTGACGCTGGCACCGGCCGAGACGCTGGACGGATTCGGGCTGTTAACACAGCCCCCGCCCGCCGCGACCGGCCTGCAGGCGGACAAGTTCGCCTCGACCCCGGTGTCGCCACGCCATCCTCCGGGACTGTATGGGCCGGAGAGCGGGCGGCAGGTGCTCAATCTGGGCACCAGCATTGCCGCACCCGAACCGGCGCCGCCAATCTCAGGTGCGACGCTCGAAACGGTCCGCGGCTCCGCCCGCGAGCGCGCCCTCGGGCCGCCCGTGCTGGCCATCGCTATCCTGCTGCTGTGCGCGGACATGCTGGTTTCGCTGGTCCTGCGTGGTCTGCTGCGGCCACGGGTCTCCGCCACCGCGGCGGGACTGCTGCTGCTGACGATCACCTCGGCGCATGCTCTCAGCGCGAGCCCCAGTCCGGCGACCGACACCCGGCTGGGCTACATAGTGTCCGGCGATGCACAAGTGGACAGCATCGCCAAGGCGGGGCTGGAGGGGCTGTCGGAATACGTCAATGCGCGCACCGCGGCGACCCTGTTCGAGCCCGATGCGGTGCAGCCGGGCCAGACCGACCTCAGCCTGTACCCACTGCTGTACTGGCCTATCACCGCGGACGCACCCGAGTTGACCAGCGCCCAGGCGGCCGCCCTGAACGACTACATGAGCCGGGGTGGGATCGTACTGATCGATACGCGTGACTCCGGGTCGGGCGCCGGGTTCGCCCCAGGTACGGAGGCCGCCCTGAAACGCATCGCCCGGGGCCTGATCGTCCCTCCCCTCGCGCCGCTGACTGGGGAACACGTGCTGTCGCGGGCGTTCTACCTGCTGTCGGATTTCCCTGGCCGGTTTACCGGGGATACTGTCTGGGTGCAGCGCGACCAGGACCGCACCAACGACAGCGTCAGCCCGGTCATTGTCGGCGGCAACGACTGGGCCGCCGCCTGGGCGATCGGGACAGACGGGAACAATCCGTACGCCGTCATTCCTGGCGGCCAGCGCCAGCGCATCCTGGCGTACCGGTTCGGCGTCAATCTCGTGATGTACGCGCTGACCGGCAATTACAAAGGCGACCAGGTGCATGTGCCGGCGATCCTGCAACGGCTCGGCCAGTAGCGGAATGATAGAGCGGGAACCATGATGCGCCCCGAACAGGTGATCGCCGCGATCCACTTCGA
>DASWON010000064.1:0-23320 GCA_036398735.1 Rhodopila sp. | reverse complement strand
GCGGTCCAGATGTGCCGGCGGCAGCAACCGCGCCGCGATCGCGGCCCCGATCAGCGGTTCGGGGACCAGCGAGGCGCCAAGCTCCTCGGTCAGCGCGCAGAACTCCCGCACACCCAGCCCGGATCCACCCGCGTCCTCGGGGATCATCAGCCCGACCCAACCCATCTGGCACATCTCGCGAAACACGCCACGATCGAAGCCCGGTCTGGTGAAGCGCAGGTCGCGGATGCGGCGGAAATCACCGGTTCGCGGCGCAATACCGGCGGCGCTGTCGCGGATCATCCGCACGCCTTCGTCGCGATCCTCAGCCGTCGTCATAACAGGGAGTCTCCGGTATCAGGACGCCAGATGCAGCCTGGCTTCAGTACGCGCCTGCAGATCCTCGAAGCTCAGCCCGGGCGCGATGTCCAGTACGACGAAGCCGCGCTCCGTCACGTCGATCGTCGCCAGGTTCGTATAGACGCGCTTGACCGCGCCGGGGGCGGTCAGGGGATAGGTGCACTTCGACACCAGCTTTGCCGCGCCGTCCTTGGTGGTATGCTCCATCAACACCCACAGCCGCTTGGCGCCGGCGGCCAGATCCATGGCGCCGCCAACCGCCGGGGCGGTATCGTTCTCGCTGGTCGCCCAGTTGGCGATATCGCCGTTGTCGGCGACCTGGAAGGCGCCCAGCACACACAGGTCCAGGTGGTGGCCGCGGATCATCGCGAAGCTGTCGGCGTGGTGGCAGAAGCTGCCGCCCGGACGCAGTGTGACGTATTGCTTGCCGGCGTTGATCAGCCAGGGCTCGATCTTGTCCTTCGCCGGCGCCGGCCCCATGCCGAGCACACCGTTCTCGGAGTGAAAGATCACCTCGCGCTCCATCGGGACATAGTCCGCGATCAGTGTCGGGATGCCGATGCCCAGGTTGACATACCAACCCTCGGGAATGTCGGCGGCGGCGCGCTGGGCCATCTGCTGGCGAGTGAACGGCTTGAAGGCTGCGAGTTCGGTGGCGGACATGACGAACGTCTCCTTATCAAAGCGGGTGATGCGCCGTAACGATATGCGATCACGCTCCGGTCTCAACGTGGATCAGATATCAGAATCCGGAGGGGTCACCGTAAGGCACGTGCAGCACGCGGTCCACGAAGATGCCGGGGGTGACCACGTGGTCGGGATTGATGTCGCCGAGTTCGCGGAGGTGCTGGGTCTGCACCAGGGTCAGGTCCGAGGCCATCGCGATGATCGGGTTGAAATTGCGGCCCGCCTGTTTGAACGTCAGGTTGCCCCAGCGATCGGCTTCCCACGCTTCCACCAGACCGACATCGCCTTTCAGCGCCTGCTCCAGGATATAGGTGCGACCGTCAATGTCCCGGTGTTCCTTGCCCACCGCCATCTTGGTGCCAACGCCGGTGGCGGTGAAAAAGGCTGGTACCCCTGCTCCGGCCGCACGCATACGCTCCGCCAGTGTGCCCTGTGGGACGATTTCGAGTTCGATCTTGCCGGCACGGTACAGTGTTTCGAATACCACGGGGTCGGAGCTGCGCGGGAACGAGCAGATGATTTTCCGCACGCGTCCCAGTTCCATCAGCCGGGCGAGGCCGGTGTGCCCCACCCCGGCGTTGTTGCAGGCGACAGTCAGGTCGGTGGCGCCCTGCTCGATCAAGCCGTCGACCAGGGCGTTGGGCTGACCGACGGCACCGAACCCGCCGAGCAGGACGACGGAGCCATCCTTGATGCCGGCCATCGTGTCCGCCATGGACTGGACGATCTTGTTGATCATGCGAGGCGTTTCCTAGAAGCAAGAGTCGAGTGGGTGTAGCGCCGCATAACGCGGGTGCCAAGGCTCAGTCCCAGGCCCTGCTCAGGATAGCTCTCGCCAAGGCGGGCGAGCCGGCGGCTGTCGGCATCGCGGTCATGGGTGGGATCAAAGGGGCCGGCGGCCCCTTTGTGGGTCCAGGGCAAGGCCCGGGCCTTCATGGTTCCAGATGCAGCACCGCACTCGCCGTCTGCTCGATTGCATCCCAGCCATAGCGCATCGGAACCATGGCGCAGGTGCCCCAGGCTGCGTGCTGATTGGCGTAATACGGACTGCCCGGCTGGCCCGACGCACCATGAAAGACGACCCACCGGCTCGCGTCCCAGTTGCCGACGTCAAACACGTAGCGCGACAGCGCCCCGTAAATCGCCGTGGGACCGGCGGCCGGCGCGATCCCGGTGGCCAGCACCGTGTCGCTGTCGCCTCCTACCGGCAGGGCCGCGATATCCAGCAGGTGCGCCACATCCGGGAACAGCGCGGAAAGCGGATGCGCCAGGCGTGGCCGATGCCGCTCCCCCCAAGGGCGCAGTTCGGTGCGACTGGCCCGCGCCAGCGCTGCCTGCATCGCGGTACTCCAGTCCCAGCCCCCGAGCATCGAGGTGTCATCGTCGCGCAGCAGCGCGGTCAGCGCCCACCACAACTGCCCATGGACGTTGGTGCCAGGCGACACCGCGGCGAACCGATTTTTTCCCACCTCGGACAGGCCGCTCCGCTCCGCCAGAATCGACGTCAGCGCAAGACGCAGGGCGGCGAACGCCGCGGCCCCGGTGCTCGTCGCGTCCATGCGCCCATCCCAGCGGAGCAGCAGATCACGCAGCGTGACCTCGGCCGCATCCTCGGGATCGGGAAGCGCCGCCAGCCGGGTCCGGAACAGCCCGGCATGCGGGGACAGCGTATCGGCGTGCAGTGCGGCAGCGTCTTGCGGCCGGAACGGCGCCTCGCGCAGCCGCACCATGATCCGCCGCGCGCGGAACGGCGGATGGCAATCGGTGCAGAAGTACTCGGGAAGATCGTCTGCGACCACACGGTTGTTGGCGGTGGCGATCAGCCCACCGGGCGGATCGATGACACAAGGCATGTCCTCGTGCGCGATCCAGCCCTGCCAGTCGTATTCACCGGTCCAGCCGGGTACCGGCAGCCAGCCGTTCTGCCGCGGCCGGCGCGGCACCATCGCGCGCACGCGATGGCCGATCGTGCCGTGGACGTCGGCGGCGACCAGGTTGTGATCAATGATACCCCAGCCTCTGGTCGCCTCGTACAACGACGCGACGCTGTCCGCGAGCGCCATGCGCGGCAGACAGTCGAACGACAGGTCGGTTTCGGCGAACTGGACCGAGCGCAGCGCCAGCGCGGTGCCGTTTCGCGGGTCACCGGCGATGACCGGCCCGTGCGGTGTCTCGAACGCCTCAAAGGCGTGGGGCGGCGCGCCGCGCACCTCGATCGTGCCGGTGCGGCGGATGACGGCTGCGGTGCCGGCTTCTGTGAGGACCCGCGTGGCGCCGTCCTCGAAGCGCTCCAGAAACAGGTCGTGGATGTCCATGAAGGCATGCGTCACGCAGTAGGCGACACGGCCATTGTGCGCAAAGTGGGGGAAGCCGGGGACGCCCGGAACTGTCAGACCGATCACGTCAAACGCGTCGCAGGCCAGGTGATGCTGCGTGTACATGTTGGGGATTTCGAACACGCGGTGCGGATCGCCGGCCAGCACCGGGCGTCCGGTTGCGCTCGCCGCCGGTCCGACCGCCCAGTTGTTGCTGCCGCCGCCGATCTCCTCGCCGTTCGCCATAGCTGCCAGCAGCGCGGTCACCGCCGGCCGCAGCGCCGCCAGGTCGGCCGCGTGCCGGCGTGCATTTTCCCCGGGCGGGATGCACAGCATGTCGCGTCCGCCATCGTCGTTGCGCAGCTTCGCGATGCCCTCCGCGCCGACCGCCGGCAGCGCTGCCGTGCGCCACAGCTTGAACCAGACAGAGCCCATAAGCAGGCCAAGCCGCCGCATGACGGCGATGCTGTGCCAGGGCTGCCAGCGTTCGGGGATGGTCCCCAGCAGCTTGTATTCAACGGGCGGGCGGGGCGCCATGTCGATCCAGGCATTCACCCCCTCCGCATAGGCCGCCAGCATGGCACTGGCATCCGAACCGAGGGCGGCAAGGTCGCGGCGGCAGGCTGCCTCCATCCCGAGCCGGCGCACCAGAACGTCGGCGTCCACCGCGGCCGGGCCCAGCCATTCCGCCGACCGACCGATCGCGCGCCGCAGATTTAGCTCCATCTGGAACAATCTGTCCTGCGCATGCACGAAACCCAGTGCCCGCCAGGCGTCCGCGGTTCCCCGTGCCCGGATATGCGGAATGTCCCATTCGTCGCGCATGACGGTCACGACGGCGTCGAACACCGGGACACGCAGCGTGCCGTCAACCGGGGACAAGGCGGCCCGCAGATCCTGTTCGTCAACCGACGCCATGCGCGTGAGCCTCTCCTGGGCGATATCGGCGGATGCGTGTGTATGATATTCGCGAAGCTTCGACCACGGGTGGGAACGCATCGAATGCACCAGGCTTCGCTGACCAACTCTGCCGATACGGCGCTGCGGACGCGAGCACGCCGGGTCATTCCAGGCGGCCTCTGGGGCCACATGAACGCCGCCAATCTCCCTGAGGGCTATCCGCAGTATTTCGCCAGCGCCGAGGGCTGCCGGCTGACCGACGTGGGTGGACGTTCGTTTGTCGATCTCATGTGCGCCTGGGGTCCGATCGTGCTGGGTCACCGCCATCCGGTGGTGGAGGCGGCGGCACACGAACAGGCGTTGCGGGGGGACTGCATGAATGGTCCAGGGCCGATCCTGGTCGATCTGGCGGAATTGCTGGTCGAGATGGTGCCGCACGCGGATTGGTGCCTGTTCGGCAAGAACGGCACCGACGCGACCACCAGTTGCGTCACGATTGCCCGCGCCGGCAGCGGACGGCGCAAAGTGCTGGTGGCGCGCGGGGCCTATCACGGAGCGGTGCCCTGGTGCTCTCCCTCGGTCGCCGGCGTGACCGCGGAGGACCGGGCGCACCTGCTGCACTATACCTACAACGACGTTGACAGCGTCGATGCCGCGGTCGAGCAGGCGGGCGGCGATCTGGCGGCGATCCTCGTGTCAGCGTTCCGGCACGATGTCGGACTCCCACAGGAACTGCCAACCGGGGCCTTCGCGCGTCATGTCCGTTCGGTCTGTGATGCCACGGGGGCCGCGCTGATCATCGATGATGTGCGTGCCGGATTCCGCCTCGATCTGGGCGGATCCTGGGAACCCCTGGGCGTCCGGCCAGACCTGTCGGCGTGGAGCAAGGCGATCGCCAATGGCCACGCCCTGTCCGCGGTGACCGGGCGCGAGTGGCTGCGGCAGGCGGCCACCGAGGTTTTCACGACCGGATCATTCTGGTGCACGGCCGCCTCGATGGCGGCGGCGGTGGCCACGTTGACCGAACTGCGGCGGCTGGACGGCCCGACCCGGATGCGGCGGATGGGCGAGCGGTTGCGCGAGGGATTGGCCGAACGCGCGGCGCACCACGGTGTGGCCATCAGCCAGACCGGCCCGGTGCAAATGCCCACGGTGCTGTTCGAAGACGATCCGGAGTGGAAGAAGGGATTCGCGTTCTGCGCGGAGGCTCTGCGGCATGGCGCCTACTTTCATCCGAAACATAACATGTTCCTGTCGTGTGCGCATTCGGCGGCCGACATCGATGCCGCGCTGGCCGCGGCCGATGCCGGATTTCGGTTGGTGGCCGGTTAGAAAGCGGCCCGGTCGAGACGTGGTTCGGCCGCCTCACATGCGGGCGATCATCCCGTCGACCGAGGCTGTGGAAAGATGACCCGCCTCTCGCGGGCGACGCAGCGGGCGCTTCCTGCAATCATGCCGTGCTATGACGTGACCGATGTTCCCTCAGCATACCGTTCCAATCACACCGCGGCAGGCCGCGACCCGTGACCGCGCGGCAGGCCGCGACGCGATCTTGCGCCAGCACATCTCCTGAGGCGATCATGCCCCATCGGGTCCACGGGCGGGACACTCTGGCCACGACTCGAACGTCCTACGCATCCTCTGTATATGCATATCGTGCCCGTCGCTCCTGACATCGATCCCTCCCTGGCCATCCGCGAAGGCGACCTCCGGCGCATTTTCCCGCCCGCCACGCTGTCCGCCGGCCGCTCCTACGAGCAGCGGGGCCGTGTGCAGGATCTGGAGATCAGCGCCCGCGGTGCGATCATCACAGCGACGACACAGGGAACACGGCCCGACCCCTACGTGCAAAGCCTGAAGATCAGCCATTCGCCGACCAACGGGATCAAGATCGCCGGCGCGTGCTCATGTCCGGTGGGACGAGGATGCAAGCACCTCGCCGCCGTGCTGATCGCAGCGCAGCGAAAGGAGATGAAGGTCCCGAACCATCAGGATTCGCTGTTTGCTCAGTCGTCCAAGGCGACGCCCGCCCCGACGGCATTGCCCACTCAGATCCAGAGCTGGCTCGCCGACTTCGACCGGGACGATGAGGAACTCACCGAAGACTATCCCGCCTCGATCCGGACCCGAGTGTTCTACGTGCTTGATGCCGCCCCGCATGCCACCGGCGTGCCGCAGCTGCGGGTCGACCCGATGACGGTGACGTTGCGTAAAGACAACACTCCCGGGACCATCAAGCGTTACGCCCCGCATCAGGTCCATACACCGGCAAAATACCTGCGTCCGTCCGATCTGATCATACTGAGCCGCCTGTCGCGCCGCACCGGACACGCTGGCGGCCAGGCCGACGACGATCCGGCGGACACGTTGCGCCGTATTCTGGCCACCGGACGTGCCCGCTGGGGATCGGCGGAGGGCCCCGCCTTGGCCGAAGGCCCCGAACGGCAAGGTCAGATCACCTGGATCACCCGACCGGATGCCTCCCAGCAGGCTACGCTGGCACTGGATGAGGGTCTCGTCGGTGTCCGGATTCCGGCGCCATGGTATGCCGATCCTGGCACAGGCGTCATGGGCCCCGTTGGCCTTGAGCTGCCGCATCGCGTGGTGACCCGGCTACTGAACGCGCCATCGATTCCCCCGGAAGCGGCGGCCGAGGTGCGGGCCCAGCTGTCGTGGCGCATGCCGGCGGCCAAAGTTCCGGTGCCGGCGGAGTTGCAGCCTCCGGAGCGGGTCCTGGAGAAGATGCGGCCCTATCTGCGGCTGATCAGCGGCACTCTTCCCAGCGATCCCAGCCACGGCCGCGGCTCCTCACGGGTGCTCGGCCGCGGACTCTATGCCGTGCCGCTGCTGCGCCTGTCCTATCAGTACGGCCCGATCACCTTACCGCGCAGCCTCAAGCCGCTGCCGCGGATCACCGTGCAGGACGGGACGCTCTATGAAGTGGAGCGCGATCGCGCCGCGGAAGCCGGCGTGCTGGCCGAACTGACCAGTCTTGGCTTCGGCTCCGTGCATGAGGTCGTCCCGGTTTACTATCAGCACGCCCACACCGATGATTTCGCGCTGCGCGAATACGGGCAGAATCTGACCTGGCTTCAGATCGTCACGCAGGAGGTCCCTCGGCTGCGCCGCTCCGGGTGGACGATCGACATCGATGAGGACTTCCCCGTCCAGGTCCTGTCCGCCGATGCCGAGATCGAAGCCGAACTGATTGAGGGCTCCGGGATCGACTGGCTGGAGCTGCATCTCGGCGTAACGGTGGACGGCGAGCACGTCGATCTGGTGCCGGCCCTGATCCGCCTGATATCGCGCCCCGAATCCGCGGCCCTGGCCGAGGGTTCCGACGACAAGCCGTTCGTGCTGCCGCTGGCCGACGGGCGGCTGCTGTCACTGCCCATGTCGCGGATCCGGCCGACCTTGCAGGCCCTGCTGGAACTCTGGGCGAATGGCGGCATCGATTCCGAATCCCAGCGTATCGGCTTTTCCCGCCTGGATGCCGCCGACCTCGCGGCACTGGAGGAGCGCACCGGCCTGGTGTGGCGCGGCGGCGAGGCGCTGCGCGACCTCGGTCGGACCCTGCTGCAGTCAGGCGGCCTTCCCAAGGCGGTTATTCCATGTTCGTTCAAAGCCACCTTGCGGCCGTACCAGGGCCAGGGCGTCGACTGGCTGCAGTTCCTGGGATCGGCCGGTCTGGGCGGCGTGCTGGCCGATGACATGGGGCTGGGCAAGACGGTGCAGACCCTGGCGCACCTGATGATTGAAAAAGCCGCCGGACGTCTGGACCTGCCCTGCCTGATCGTCTGCCCGACAAGCCTGATCCCGAACTGGACGGCCGAAGCTCGCCGGTTTGCGCCGGAACTGTCGGTGCTGGCCCTGCATGGGCCAGGTCGGAAGGCCGGCTTTGCCGCGATCCCGAAACATGACCTGGTGCTGTCCACCTATCCTCTGCTGACCCGCGACCATGAAGTTCTGGCGCAGCAGGCGTGGCACGCGGTCATTCTGGACGAGGCCCAGTCGATCAAGAACCCGAATGCCGAAACAACCCGCCAGGCGCTGCGCCTGAAGGCGAGGCAGCGACTGTGCCTCTCCGGAACGCCGCTGCAAAACCATCTTGGCGAGTTGTGGTCGCTGTTCGACTTCCTGGCTCCGGGCTTTCTCGGCGGTCAGAAATCGTTCAAGGCCCGCTATCGCACGCCCATCGAAAAGCATGGCGACGTCGAGCGGCAGACAGCGCTTTCGCGCCGCATCCGGCCCTTTATGCTGCGGCGGACCAAGGAGGAAGTGGTCACCGAACTGCCGCCCAAAACGGAAATCGTCGAGCCGGTGGAAATGGAAGCGAACCAGCGCGCGATCTATGAGGCGATCAGGCTGTCGATGCATGCCAAGGTCCAGGCGGCGATCGCCCAAAAGGGCCTGGCGCGTTCGGGGATCATCATCCTGGATGCACTGCTGAAGATGCGCCAGGCCTGTTGTGATCCTCGTCTGCTGAAACTGAAGACGGTCGCGAAGTCCAAGGCCGGATCGGCCAAGCTGGATCGCCTGATGGAGATGCTGAGCATCATGTTCGCCGAAAAGCGGCGCGTGTTGCTGTTCTCACAGTTCACCGAAATGCTGGCGCTGATCCAGGGCCGGCTCGAGGACGAGGGCATCAGCTTTGTGAAGCTCACCGGCGATACTAAGGATCGCTCTGCGCCGGTGAAGAAGTTCCAGGCGGGCGATGTCCCGCTGTTCCTGATCAGCCTGAAGGCCGGCGGGGTGGGGCTCAACCTGACCGCCGCCGACACGGTCATTCATTACGATCCCTGGTGGAATCCGGCGGTCGAGGACCAGGCGACCGATCGTGCGCACCGTATCGGCCAGACCAAGAAGGTTTTCGTGCACCGTCTGGTGACGCTGGGAACGATCGAGGAGAAGATGGAAGTGCTGAAAGAGAAAAAGCGCGCCATCGTCGCGAGCGTAATGGACGCCGAGCATGGCGGAGCACTCAATCTGACCGCCGCCGACGTGGAGGAATTGTTCGCGCCGGCGGCCTAGGCTCGTTCGTCCCGGCGAAGCGCGGGGCATTCAGCCGAGGGGGCGCCCTGTATGGCCAGGGCCGCCGATACTGGACAACGCAAAAAGAAGCCTGTTTCAGCACGAAGCCCTCCGAAGCTCAGGTTTCAGGACAACCCGGGTCAGCGCCGCTTCACGGTCACTGGAATCGTGTTGCTCGTTCCCGGTGTCATGCCCGTCCTGGCCACTCGCGACCTGCGGAATGTCGTGGCCAGGACGTGCGCCGCCGTGCCGCCGCTACTCGCGCGTTCGCTCGCCCGGTGATGACACAGAGGTTGGCCACCTGCCGCCGTTTCCAGTTACCGTCAAAGTACTGTAGCCTCCCACGAAACACCTGCCAGCCAATGGAGCGGTCGGGACAATGGGAGGAACAACCGAGGCCGCTGCAAGCGGCCGCATCGCGCGCCGGCCCCTGATCCGGGGCAGGCGACGCATGATCTGGGCCGACCGCAACTTTGCCGGCCTCGCAATCCTGCCGACAACGCTCCTGATGCTCCTGGTGTTCGGCATCCCGCTGCTGTTCTCCGCATGGCTGTCGCTCGAGGCATGGTCGCCCGACCAGACCCTGTTCGGCGGCACGTTCGCGGGGCGTGCCAACTATCAGGACCTGCTGACCGACCCGGAATTCACCGGCAGCCTGATCCTGACGCTGGAATACACCGCCGCCGTCGTCGCCGCTGAACTGGGTGTCGGGCTCGGCATCGCGCTGCTGCTGAACATCGACCTGCCCTGGATCGGCCTGTTTCGCACCGTGCTGATCGTGCCGATGATGATCACCCCGGTGGTGGCGGCGTTCTGCTGGAAGCTGCTGCTCGACCCCGACCACGGCGTCATCAACTATTTCATCCGCCAGCACATCGTCTGGCTCGGGCAGCCGGAGACGGCGTTGCTGTCGGTGGCGGTGGTGAATATCTGGCAGAACGCGCCGTACGTCGCGATCCTGCTGCTGGCCGGGCTGCGGTCCCTGCCACATGAGCCGGTGGAGGCGGCACAGATCGACGGCGCCAGCCGCCTGCAGATGTTCTGGCACATCACGCTGCCGCTGCTGCGCCCCTATCTCCTGGTTGCGTTGCTGCTGCGCATGATCTTCGAGTTCCGTTCGTTCGACAACGTCTACGTCATGACCAGCGGCGGCCCGGCCAACGCGACCTTGGTACTGTCGATGTACACCTACCTGGCCTCGTTTGTGCGGTTCGACCTCAGTCTCGGGTCGGCCGCCGCCTGGATGATGATGCTGATCTCCCTGCTGATGTGCGGCTGCTTCATCCTCCTGGTCCGCCGACGGGAGGCCAACTGATGGCCGCGCTGACCCCGGTTGGATCAAGCCGACGCCGGCGGACCGAAGCCTTCACGGTATATGCGGCGCTGATCGCACTGACCGTGGTATTTCTGTTCCCGCTGGTTTGGATCGTCGGGTTGTCGCTGAAGACGCGGTTGCAGGTCTTTGCCTCGCCGCCATTGTTCCTGTGGCGCCCGACGTTCGAGAATTACGCCGCGACCCTCGCCAGAGCCGATTTCGGGCAAGCCTTCGTCAACAGCCTGCTTGTGTCGGCTGGCGCCGTCTCCCTATCCCTGGTCGTCGGTGTGCCCGCGGCATACGCGATGGCGCGGTTCCGCTTCGCCGGCAGGAACGTCCTGTTCTTCGCGCTCCTGTCGATGCGCATGCTGCCGCCAATCGCCGTGCTCATTCCCATGTACGTCCTGTTCAACGCATTCGGCCTGACGACCACGCGCACATCGGTCGTCCTGGCCTACACGACGTTCAGCCTGCCGCTGGTGGTCTGGATCATGCGCGGCTTTTTCGAAGATCTGCCTCGGGAACTGGAGGAATCCGCCTGGGTCGACGGAGCCAGCCGCCTCCAGGCATTCGTCCGGGTCGTGTTGCCGCTGATCAAGCCGGGCCTCGTGGCCGCCTGCATCCTGTGCCTGCAACTCGCCTGGAACGACTTCCTGTTCGCCACGGTCCTGACCAACAACGCCACCCGCACGCTGCCGGTGCTGATGGCGGCATTCTCGGGCGGCGACACCAGTACCGACTGGGGCGGCATGACCGCATCCGGCGTGCTCGTCATCCTGCCGGTGATCCTGTTCTCGTTCGCGGCGCAACGCCATCTGGTCGCCGGGCTCTCGTCCGGCGCGGTTAAGGGGTGATCCGAATGACCGACCAAAGGAGTTTCATGAATCGGCGCCGGCTGCTCGCCGCATCGGCGGCCGCCGCTCTGCCGCTTCCTGCGCTGGCACAGACCAGGCCCGAGAAACTGGTTTACGTCGGCGACAACGGCCCCTGGCACTGGGTGATGGTCGAGGAGGTCGCACCGGCCTTCGAGAAAGCCACCGGCATCAAGATCGACTTCACCCTGCTTCCCGTCGATCCATGGAACGCTCGGCTGAAGGCTGAACTGAGCGCCGGGTCGGGGGGCATCGACATCGTGCAGTGGTCGGTTGGCATGGCCGGGTGGATCAGCCCCCACATGATGGACCACGAGGCGCTGGCCAGTGAGATCATGGCCAAGGACCCGTCCTGGGACTGGCCGGATTTCCTGGGCGGCAGCAAGCGGGCCGCGACGTATGAGGGCAAGATGGTCGGCATTCCCTACCGCATCACCACCGGGATCATGCATTACCAGCATGCGCTGCTGGAACAGGCCGGAATCGCCAAACTCCCGGAGACGTTCGACGAACTGAGGAAGGCGGCAATCGCCACCAACACGCCCCCCGGACGCTATGGTTTCGGGCTGTCCGGGCGGCAGGGTCCAGCGCTGATGAGTGCCTTCCTGCCGTTCCTGTATTCCTGCGGCGGAGATCTGCTGGACCTCAAGACCGGCGAGATCCTGATCAACAAGCCGAACGCGGTCGCCGCGCTGGACTTCTGGGCCGGCCTTGTCACCAGGGACAAGGTGGTGCCACCGGAGGCGATGACCTGGGAATATGACGAGATCGTCGCCGGCGGACAGAGCGACCGCTATGCAATGGCTGAGACGTTCGCCCCGTACGGCACGCTGATCAACGATCCCAAGATCTCGAAGACCGGCGGCAAGTGGGCGTGGGCCACGATGCCGGGCCAGACGGCAAAGGAGCAGGGCCGTACCTGGGTGGACGGGCATTTCCTCGCAATCCCGAAATACACCAGGAACAAGGACTGGTCGCTGGCATTCATCCAGATGGCCTGCAGCAAGGACTGGATGCGCCGGTCCATGGTGCGTGGCAACGCGCCGCCACGCGGTTCGGTGCTGCGCGACCCGGAGATGGTGTCGCTGATCGGCTGGCCACCCGTGGCGGCGGCGGCGATCGAGACCGGTGTGCCGACCCCGGCCCAGCCGGTCTTCCCGACACTGCTACTTTCCCTGCGCACCGGGCTGTCGCAGGCACTGCTTGGGCAGAAGACGGCGAGGCAGGCGCTCGATGACGTTGCCGTCGACTGGCAGCGCGGTCTGCGCCGAGCGGGCATCAAGCAGGGATGAGAGGGCGGGTTTGACAGTGGAAATGGGTGACTCTCATAGTCGGGTCAGGAGAAAATCATGACCCCTCGGTCGATCGACTGCGACATCCATCCCGGTGTGCCCGACATCAAGGCGCTGTTGCCTTACATGAATGATTTCTGGCAGGAATCGTTTATCGCACGCGGCATCGATGGCTTTGACATGATGTCCTATCCGTTGAACGCGCCCATCACCTGCCGGGCGGACTGGCGGGTGAAGGGCCAGCGCCCCGGTGCCAGCCTGGAGGCGATGCGCGACCACGCACTGGACCGGTTCGGCATCGGTACCGCCATCTGCAATCCGCTCACCGGCGGCCAGGCCGCGGTCAGCGAAAGCATGGGGGCGGCCATCTGCTCAGCCGTCAACGACTGGGTCAGGGAGCAATGGCTGGACCGGGAGCCTCGGCTGCGCGCCTCGATCGTAGTTCCGGCGCAGGCGCCGCTGCTGGCCGCCGAGGAGATCGATCGCCTGGCGGGCGATCGCCGCTTCGTGCAGATCCTGATGCCGGCAGCGTGCGAGATGATGCTGGGCCGATCGTACTACTGGCCGATCTGGGAAGCCGCCACGCGGCACGGTCTGCCGGTCGGTATCCATGCCGGCAGTATGTACCGCTATGCGCCGACCTCCACCGGCTGGCCGTCGCACTACCTGCACGACTATGTGGCGAACTCCCAGGTATTCGAGGATCAGTTGCTCAGTCTGATCTCCAATGGCGTGTTCAACAAATTCCCGGACCTGAGGTTCGTGCTGCTGGAATCGGGCGTCAGCTGGCTGCCGGGCTTCATCTGGCGGGCCGTGAAGACCTGGCGTGGCGTGCGCGCGGAGGTGCCGTGGGTCAACCGGTCTCCCGCCGACATCATCCGCGAGAATATCCGCCTGACGATCCAGCCGTTCGACGCACCGGACCGGGCCGCGGTGGAACGGATCGTCGAGCAGATCGACGCCGACCACATGCTGCTGTTCGCCTCCGACTACCCGCACTGGCAATTCGACGGTGACGCGATCGTGCCGCCCGGGCTTTCGCGCGACCTCGAACAACGGATGCGCGTGGATAATCCGCTGCAAACCTATTCCCGCCTGAAGGAAACGGTACAATGAACGTACCCTTCGACCCGGTGGCCCACTCCGCCGACAGCCGGATGGGCATCATCGATTGCGACATCCATCCCTACCCCAAGGCCGGAGCCCTGGACGCCTATCTGTCGCCGCACTGGCGGAAGCACGTCGCGAGCTACGGGAAATTCAACACCGGTCCCTACGCGGATCGCGGCACCTACCCGCGGTTCTCGCCAAACACCTCGCGCCGGGATGCGTGGCCACCGAGCGGCGGCGCACCGGGATCAGACGTCCGTTTCATTCGAGAGCAACTGCTCGACCCCTACAACATCGCCTACGGGGTGCTGGAGCCGCTGCTGGGCGGCAACACGTCGCGCAATCTCGACGAGGCCGCGGCACTGTGCTCAGCGATGAACGACTGGCAGGCGCACGAGTTCGTCGACCTGGAACCTCGGCTGAGGGCGTCGATCCTGGTCCCCGCGGATGACCCGGATGCATCGATCACCGAGATCGAGAAGCGCGCCGGTGACTGGCGGTTCGCGCAGATCCAGCTCGGGTCAAAGACCTCGGAGCCGCTGGGGCGTCGGCGGTACTGGCCGATCTTCGCCGCGGCCCAGGCGAACAATCTGTCCATCGGATTGCACATCGGCGGGACCCAAAGCAGTGCGCCAACCGCTGGCGGCTGGCCGCAGTTCTACATCGAGGACCATCATGGGCTCGTTCACTCAATGCAG
This sequence comes from Rhodopila sp., assembly GCA_036398735.1. GTDB lineage: Bacteria > Pseudomonadota > Alphaproteobacteria > Acetobacterales > Acetobacteraceae > Rhodopila. The sequence continues at coordinate 8,761 of DASWON010000064.1, read as the reverse complement.
AATCAGGCCGCCAGCCTGATTCTGGAGGGGGTTTTCGATATCTTTCCCAATCTCAAGATCGTGCTGATCGAGGGCGTCTTCGCCTGGGCGCCGCAACTCGCGTGGCGGCTGGATGCCCACTGGGCGAAGATGCGGGACGAGGCGCCCCTGAAGCGCAAGCCGTCGGAATACATGAAGACCAATCTATGGTTTGCGACGCAGCCCGTCGAAGAACCGGAACACCCCGACGATCTGCGCCAGATCTTCGAGTGGATCGGCTGGGACCGCATGGTCTATTCCAGCGATTACCCACATTGGGACTTCGACGACCCGCACCTGGCGTTCAAGTTCCAGATGAGCGAGACTGAGAAACGGATGCTGTTCCGCGACAACGCGCTGGCGGTCTACTCCTTCGCGTAGATCGCCGGCCCTAAGTTTTTTCCCGGGTCTCATGGCTGGCCGTGTGTCTCCCGCAGGTGCCATGGCCGGCCTTGTGCCGGCCACCCGCGATTTTCTGGTCCGTCCGGCTCCGCGGTCCGCACGCTCGTGCGCTCAGCCGTCAGGCAGGGAGCAGCGCCACGACTCCCGCCAGCCTCAAACCTCCGGCCCAACGCAGCCCACGCGCATCGTGATACCGCGGAAGGGACCATTGGTGCGCCAATGTCCCCACCGCTGTTGGCGTCAGGCGGCCAGCGTCTCCACGATCGTCGACAGTGTCGGGACCTGCGTCGACGGCCCAACCGTCGCCAGCGTCGGTGCCGCGCGGAAGTGCCGGGCGGCTGCTCGCCTGATATCGGCTTCCGTCACCGCGTTGATCTTTGCCAGCACCTCCTCCGTCGGGATCACCCGCCCAAACGTCTGGATCTGCCGCGCCAGCTGTTCACACCGGCTGCCGGTGCTCTCCTGCGACATCAGCAGGCTTGCCTTCAACTGTGCGCGGGCCCGGCTGAGCTCAGGATCGGTGATTTTGGTCTGGACCTTGCCGAGTTCAGTCAGCATCACCGGGATCAGTTCAGCAACCTCGCTCTCACCGGTGCCCGCGTAGATACCGAACAGGCCGCTGTCCTTGAACGGCGAAGCAAACGAGTAGATCGAGTACACGAGGCCCCGCTTTTCGCGGATCTCCTGGAACAGCCGAGACGACATGCCGCCGCCCAGCAGCGTCGAAAGCAGGATCGTCGGATAATAATCCGGGTCGCCGTACCCAACCGAGGGAAACCCTAGAACCACGTGCACCTGGTCGAGATCGCGTTCTTCGCGGGATTCCCCGCCTGTGTAGGTCGCGTCATCGAACCGCAGCGGCGCACTGCCTGGCAGGTCGGCGAAATGCTTCTGCACGAGGTCGAGAATCTCGGCGTGCCGCAGCTTGCCGGTCGCCGCGACGACGACGTTGCTGCTGGTGTAGTTGCGGCCCATGTAGGCGGTCAGCACCGATCGCGGCATGTTCCGGATCGCATCGGCCGACCCCAGCACCGCGCGACCCAGCGACTGGTTCGGATAGGCCGTGCTCTGGAAATGGTCGAAGATGATATCGTCGGGCGTGTCGTTCGCCTGGCCGATCTCCTGCAGGATGACACTGCGCTCGCGCTCCAGTTCCTCCGGCTCAAAGACCGAATGGGTCAGGATGTCGCCGATGATGTCAAAACCGAGCGCGGTGTCTTCCTTCAGCATCTTGACGTAGTAGGCAGTCTGCTCGCGCGCGGTATAGGCGTTGATATGGCCGCCGACGGCCTCGACCTCCTCGGCGATGGCCGCCGCGGTGCGTGAGGTCGTGCCCTTGAAGGCCATGTGCTCCAGAAAGTGGGAGACGCCGTTCTCCGCCTCGGACTCGTTGCGCGACCCGGAAGCGACGTAGGCGCCGATCGAGACAGTCTCGACGCGATCCATGCGTTCGGTGACAACGGTGAGGCCGGACGGCAGGTGGGTCAGTTGGATCAGGTCGTCCATGGGGCGGCGTTCTCTTTTATGATGTTGATCCATGCATATGGGGTCGCCACGGGCGCTGCAACGCTGGAATGAGCACACGCCGCCCGGTCTGTGGCGGGGTGCCGGGCTGACCCGTGTCCGGTCAATAAACCACCACCGATCGGATCGACTCCCCACGGCGCATCAGGTCGAAGCCGTCGTTGATCTGCTCGAACGGCAGAACATGGGTGATGAGGTCGTCGATGTTGATCTTTCCATCCATATACCAGTCGACAATCCGCGGCACATCGGTGCGGCCGCGCGCGCCGCCGAATGCGGTGCCCATCCAGATCCGCCCGGTCACCAGCTGAAACGGACGGGTCGAGATTTCCTGCCCCGCCCCGGCAACACCGATGATGACGGACTTGCCCCAGCCGCGGTGCGCACATTCGAGTGCCTGGCGCATCACGTTCGTATTGCCGATGCATTCGAAAGTGTAATCCGCACCCCCCTTGGTCAAATCGACCAGATACGGCACCAGATCGCCCTGAACGTCCGCCGGATTGACGAAATGGGTCATGCCGAACTTCTCGGCCATCGCCTTGCGGCCGGGGTTGAGATCAACGCCGACGATCTGCTCCGCGCCGACCATGCGCAGGCCCTGGATGACGTTCAGTCCGATCCCGCCCAGGCCGAACACAACGGCACGCGCCCCGACCTCGACCTTGGCGGTGTTGATCACCGCGCCGATCCCGGTCGTCACGCCGCAGCCGATATAGCAGACCTTCTCGAATGGCGCGTCCGGTCGGATTTTTGCCAGGGCGATTTCCGGCAGGACCGTGAAGTTGGCGAACGTGGAAGTCCCCATATAATGAAATACCGGCTGACCGTCACAGGAGAAGCGGCTGGTTCCATCCGGCATCACCCCCCGGCCTTGGGTCGCGCGGATCGCTACACACAGATTGGTCTTGCGGGACAGGCAGTATTCGCACTGCCGGCATTCCGGCGTGTACAACGGTATGACGTGATCGCCCTTTTTGAGGCTGGTGACGTTCTTGCCGACGTCCACCACGATGCCGGCGCCCTCATGGCCCAGGATCGCCGGAAACAGTCCCTCGGGATCCGCGCCCGACAGGGTGTATTCATCGGTGTGGCAAATACCGGTCGCCTTGATCTCGACCAACACCTCGCCCTCGCGCGGGCCGGCGAGATCAACGGTTTCCAGGCTGAGTTTCTCGCCCGCTTTCCGAGCCACGGCCGCGCGCACTTTCATCATCTGCCTCCTGGTGCCTGACGCCCTGATCATGCTCGCGTCGGACTTTGTCAATCAACCAGCCGTATGACGGGTGCCGGCGTGGCTCGGGCCGGGCGAAACACCCCGGTAGGACAGCCTTGCAGAGTGCTGTGGCAGAACTCCGCACAAGTCTGCTGCCCGGCGCCTGGACATGCGCGACCGCAGCCGGTCAGCGCGCCTTGATCCGATGATCCGCGCAGTGGCATGGTAACTTTCCGGGCCGCGCCGGGGCGTTCATGCCCAGGAGAGTGTCTCATGTCACTGCTGATCGTCGCCGCGCTTGTGTGGATCGCCATCCATCTCGGTCTGGCCGGAAGCAGCCTGCGCGACAGGGTTGCCGGCTATATCGGCGAGGTGCGGTTTCGCGGCCTGTTCTCGGTTCTGTCCATCCTGGCGCTGCTGTTCCTCATTCAGGCCTGGAACGCGGCGCCAAGCAACCTGTGGTGGTTTGCGCCGGACTGGCTGCGGTGGGTGCTGGTTTTCGCCATGCTGCCGGCGTTCATCCTCTTCGTTGCCTCGGTACGCGGTGGAAACCCGACGATGATAGGCTCGGAGAATGCAGTGCAGCCACCACGCGGCATGATCCGGATAACCCGGCATCCGATGCTGTGGTCGTTCGCGATCTGGGCCGCGGTGCACATCATCGGCAATGGCGACAGCGCGGCAATCGTGTTCTTCGGATCTTTCCTGGTGACCGCGCTGGCCGGCATGCCATCGATCGACGGCAAACTGGCCAGGCGCGATCCCGACACCTGGCAGGCACTTTCGGCGACCACCTCGATCCTGCCATTCGCCGCCGTCGCGCAAGGACGCAACCGCCTGGTGCTGAACGAGATCGGCTGGCGCATACCGGCAATCGCGATCGTCGCGTGGGCGCTGATCCTGGTCGCCCATCCGTGGCTGTTCGGCGGGATGCCGGTCCTCTCATGAGCGCCTGAAGCCGCGCCGCTTAGCGGGTTGGGGGCCGGCGTAGCCCCGCCGAATGCCCGACACGGCGTCGCCGCTATGAGCGCTTCGACCGGTCTCTCGTCGCAGCGGCCATTCGCACGCATTTCCGCATGACCGACGGCAGCGCGGCGTCGTCCAGGGCATGCAGTGAATGCGCGAAGCCCTCAGCCTCAATGGATGGCACGTGGCCGGCGAGAAGGTCGATGATCAGCTCGAAATGGGTGAAACCGTGCCGCACCTGTCCCGCTCCGCGCCAGTCCAGTTGCATCGGCGCAACGCTCAGTGCCTCGTCGACCGTCCAGGGCGTCCCGCGCCAGGGCGTCCCGGGCAACTCGGTCATGCCACCGAGCAGACCTTTGTAGGGTCGCGTGCGGAGGAGCACCTTGTCGCCGTCGTCGGTCAGCCAGAAATGTACACCATAGCGCACCGGCCGCTCCTTCTTCGGAGACTTGCGCGGCAAAGCAGCCTGGATGCCCTGATGACGAGCGGCACACGACGCGACCCAAGGGCAGATGGCGCAGCCGGGCGCGGCCGGTGTGCAGATGCTGGCCCCGAGGTCGAACAACGCCTGCGCGAAGTCTGACGGCCGTGAGCGGGCCGCCGGGTCGGCACCGAGTTGCGCGGCCGCTTGCCGAACTGCGGGCTTCGCGGCGGGCAACGGTTGCTCGATGGCAAAGAGCCGCGACACGACACGCTCGACGTTTCCATCCACCGGCACCGCCGGAATGCCGAACGCAATCGCGCCGATCGCGGCAGCGGTGTAGGCGCCGATTCCCGGCAGTTCCTGCAGGCCGGTCAGATCGGCGGGGAATCCGCCCGCGGCGGCGGCCACCTGTGCACACGCGTGCAAGTTGCGGGCACGCGCATAGTACCCCAGGCCGGCCCACGCCGACAGCACGGCGTCCAGTGGAGCGGCGGCCAGTGCTTGGATTGTCGGGAAGCGGCTTACGAACCGCTCATAGTAAGGTATGACTGCGGCGACGGTGGTCTGTTGCAGCATGATCTCGCTGAGCCAGACCCGATAGGGATCAGGGGCCTCACCAGGCTCCGCCCGCCACGGCAACCGTCGCCGGTGGCGGTCGTACCAACGCAACAGGTCACTTGCAGCGGCCAGAGGGGCGCGGGCGGTAGGGGCGATGGCTGACGACGACACACATGAAGGTATGGCCGGACGGGCACGCTTCGTCTACGGACCGCGCGCGCTGGGAAGTCTGGTGCCGGACGTCACCCGCCAGACCTGGCGAAAGCACAATCCAGCGTCGGCCCAGATCATCGCGGACTGGGATATCATCGTCGGCCCGAAGGTCGCATCGATGACCGTGCCGCGGCGCCTGGATCGCGGCGTTCTGACCATCGCCTGCGCCGGCCCGGCGGCGATGGATCTGCATTACATGGGCGTTGAGGTCATCAACCGCATCAACACCCATCTGGGTGGTCAGCCCGTTCATTCGCTGAAATTCACCCAGGTCGGAATGCCGCGCAAAGCGCCGCCGCCCCGCCGCTCGCCTCCGGAGGCGATCCTGGAGGCCGAAGCGGCCGTGGCCGGCATGCCGGACGGTGAACTGAAGTCTGCGTTGGCTGCCCTGGGTCGGGTGGTCATCGGTCGAGGCAAACATTCGACACAACGCTTGAAGAAGCTCTAATACCAGATATAGAGGTTTCGATGCCTATTTTGCGCCGCTCTCTACTAACTGTGGTACCAGCCGGGTTCACCCTCAGTGTCATCGCACTGCGGAGTGGCGCCGCACGGGCCGACGACGATCCGAGGGCTGAACGCTTCATCGGCAAGCCCGATGCCAAGGTGACCGTTGCGGAGTATTTCTCGCTCACGTGCACCCATTGCGCCGCCTTCGCCCAGGGCACCATGCCGGACATCAAGAAGAACCTGATCGACACCGGAAAAGTCCGCTGGGTGTTTCACGACTACCCGCTCGACCAGGTCGCACTGACCGCCGCCATGGTCGCCCGCTATCTGCCGATCGACCGGTACGAACCGTTCGTCAATGCCTTGTTCGCCACCCAGAATCGATGGGCGTTCGCACGTGGCGCCGACACGACCGAAGAACTGTGGAAGATCGCCGGACTTGCCGGCATGAGCCGCCAGACCTTCGACAAGGCGGTCGGCGACACGAGTCTGCGGGACTGGATCATCCAGCAGCAGAAATCGGACACGGATCAATGGAAGATCGACTCGACTCCGAGCTTCGTGATCAACAACCAGAAATACGCTGGGGAAATGAGCTACGACGCCTTCCGTAAGCTGATTCCCGCATAACCCCTAGGGGAGTCGCCATTGCCGGTCAGTTTCCGCCGTCTTCGCATTTCCGGGTTCAAGAGTTTCGCCGAACCCACGAGCGTGGAGATCCTGCCTGGACTGACCGGCATCGTCGGACCGAACGGGTGCGGTAAGTCCAATGTGGTCGAGGCTCTGCGCTGGGCAATGGGAGAAAGCAGCGCCCGGAATCTGCGCGGCGGTGAGATGGAGGATGTCATCTTTGCCGGAACCGCCGGCCGGGCCTCCCGAAATATCGCGGAAGTCACGGTGTTTCTGGATGAGGCCGCCGGGCGCGCGCCGCCCCCCTTCCATGAACAGCCGGAACTGGAAATCGTCCGCCGGATCGAGCGTGGCAGCGGGTCGGCGTATCGCATCAATGGCAAGGAGGCCCGAGCCCGCGATGTCCAGACGCTGTTCGCTGATCTGGCATCCGGTTCGCGCGCGTCGGCGATGGTCAGCCAGGGTCGCGTCGGTGCCCTTGTCGGCGCCAAGCCCGAGGACCGCCGCGCCGTCCTGGAGGAAGCCGCCAATATCACCGGGCTGCATGCCAGACGGCACGAGGCGGAGCTGAAGCTGCGGGCGGCCGAAGCCAATCTCGCGCGTGCCGAGGATTTGCGAGCTCAGCTCGAGAGCCAGCTTGGCAGCCTGAAGCGTCAGGCGCGGCAGGCCAGCCGCTACCGCAATATTTCCGTGGCGATCCGGGCTGCCGAGGCCGAGTTGCTGTCTCTGCAGCGCGCCCGGGTCGAACAGATCCGGGCTCAGGCGGCGGCCGCGCTGCATGCGGCCGAAGCAGCGGTGGCCGCCGCGACCGATGCGGCGACGGCTGCCACGGCCCGCGCGGCCGAGGCCACATCGGCGCTGCCGCCGCTTCGGGAAGTCGAGGGCAATGCACGGACGGTTCTTGAACGCCATCGGGTCTCTCAGGAACAGATCGCCGGTGAGGAGCAGCAGGCCCGGGTGGCGCTGGCTGAGGCGCAGCGGCGAATCGGCCAGCTCCGGCAGGACCTCGCGCATGCCGATCAGCTGCAGCGAGACGCTGCCGCGGCCGACCAACGGCTGGCCGCCGAGGAGACCGCATTAGCCGAGGCCGATGCCGGCCACGAGGAGCGCACGGCAGCGGCGGAGGCAGCGGCGATCGCGGCAGCCGATGCGGTGCGCATCGCCGAGGCGGAGGCCAACCGCGCAACCGAGGCCGCCGCCGAAGCCAATGCGCGCACCCAGGCGGCGGCACAGCTTCTGTCGCAGGCGGAACACCGCTCGAACCGCCTGAACGAGCAGTTTCGAACGCTCAGTCAGGAGCGTGCCCGGGTTGCCGCGCAGCAGGTCGATCCGGCGCTGATCGCACGCGCGACAGCGGACGCCACCGAAGCCGAAGCGGCACTGGCAGCAGCACGCGCGGCCGTCGAACAAGCCGAACAGGCTCGATCGGTGACCGCCGCGGCGCTGGCACAGGCGCGGGACAAGCAGGCGGCCGCCGATTCGGCGCGCGCCCGGCTGGCGGCGGAGGCTCAGGCGCTGGCCGAGGTCCTGGCGGTGAAGGACGGCGAGCGCTGGCCGCCGATGGTCGATTCGCTGGCTGTCGCCGACGGGCTGGAGGCCGCATTGGGCGCGGTGCTCGGCGAAGAACTGACCTCCGCCCTCAACCCCGGTGCGGCGCGACACTGGCGGGAACTGCCGGCGTTCGACCCGGTGCCGGCTTTGCCGGCTTGCGCGACGCCTCTAGCCGCCTCGGTTCAAGGCCCCGCTGCGCTGGCCCGCGCGTTGTCACAGATTGGCTTGGTCGAAAGCGAAGATGATGGCGCATCCAACCAGTCCAATCTGCTACCAGGCCAGTCATTGGTCTCACGCTCAGGCGCTATCTGGCGCTGGGACGGCTACACCATTCGCGCAGGGACCCCGACACAGGCGGCGGTCCGGCTTAAGCAGCGTAATCGTCTGGTCGGCCTGCGCACCCGATTGGCAGAAGCCGAACAGGAGGCCGCGGCGGCCCGAGCCACTCGCACGGCAGCCGAGTCGGCGTCGCAGGCGGCGGTGACAGCCGAACAGGCCGCCCGCAACGGCAGACGGGAGTGGGAGCAGAAGCTGGAACGGGCCCGGTCCAGTCTCACCAGTCTTCGTAATCAGGCGGCGACCGCCACCGCGAGGCTTGCGGCGTCCGACGATCAGTTGTCGCGAATCACCATCGAGCGCGATGAGGCGTTAGCGGCGCTGGCCCAGGTGCGGGAAACCCAGACTGCCCTGCCGAACATCGCCGAACTGCGGGCCGCGGTTGATCAGGCACGCGCGACGCTGGCAGCGGCGCGTTCCCGAGAGAACGCCGCGCGTGCCCAGCGCGACTCGCTTGCGCGCGACTACGCCGC
>DASWON010000063.1:0-19206 GCA_036398735.1 Rhodopila sp. | reverse complement strand
GGCCAGCTTGCCCTGCATCAACTGGAACTCGCCGATCGCCTGGCCGAACTGCTTGCGCTCATGCACATAAGGCACCACGACGTCCATGCAGGCCTGCATCAGGCCGATCGGGCCGGCCGCCAGGACCGCACGCTCATAGTCGAGCCCGCTCATCAGCACATTCACGCCGCGCCCGACCGTTGCAAGAACGTTCTCCTCGGGCACCTCGCAGTCCTGGAACACCAGCTCGCAGGTGTTGGACCCGCGCATCCCCAGCTTGTCCAGCTTCGGCGAGGTCGAGAAGCCCTGGAACCCCTTCTCCACCAGGAACGCGGTGATCCCGCGCGCCCCCGCCGCCGGGTCCGTCTTCGCGTAGATCACCAGCACGTCGGCATCCGGTCCGTTGGTGATCCACATCTTGGTACCGTTCAGCACGTAACGGTCGCCGCGCTTCTCGGCCCGGGTGCGCATCCCGACAACGTCGGAACCCGCGCCCGGCTCGCTCATCGCCAGCGCACCGACGCTCGTGCCATCGATCAGCCCCGGCAGATAGCGTCGCTTCTGATCTTCATTGCCATTCCGAAAAATCTGATTGACGCACAGGTTGGAGTGCGCACCGTACGACAGTCCGACAGAGGCGGACGCGCGGGAAATCTCTTCCATCGCGACGACATGCTCGAGGTATCCCATGCCGGCGCCGCCGTATTCCTCGGACGCGGTCACGCCCAGCACGCCGAGCGCCCCGAGCTTGGGCCAGAGATCCATCGGGAACGCGTTGTCGCGGTCGATGGCGGCGGCGCGGGGCGCGATCTGCTCCGCCGCGAACGCCTCCACGGAGGAGCGCAGCATGTCCGCGTTCTCACCGAGGTCGAAGTTCAGACCCGGCAGGCGGTTCGGCAGGACGGCCATTCCCTATTCCCCGACATTTCCAGATACGGCAGTGTCACTGCCATAGTTATCCCACGGCGCCAAGCTGCGGCGTGTTTGGCCGGGCCAACCTACCACGGCCAGCCCGCCGCGAAAGCACTCATCGACGACCGCCGTTGCAACTGGCGACGCTGGTCTCGCGCCGGCGCGCGCAGGACGCTGGTCTCCACGGCTCACGCAGGCCAATGCTCTCCATTGCCCGGTTTATGCAAGCGCCTGGACATGATAACCATCGGCAATGGCGAATTTCCGATTCGTGCATGCGGCGGACCTGCATCTCGACAGCCCGCTGCGTGGTCTGGAAGCCGATCCATCCGCGCCGGCCGAGGTGATTCGCGGCGCCACCCGCAGGGCACTGGGCCGGCTGGTGGACCTGGCGCTCCAGGAGAAGGTCGACTTCGTGCTGATCGCCGGCGACATCTATGACGGCGACTGGCCCGACTATGGCACCGGACTGTTCTTTGCCAACCAGATGCGCAGGCTGACCCAGGCCGGGATCGCGGTCTTCGCGATCCGCGGCAACCACGACGCGGCCAACCGCATGACGCGATCGCTGCGCATGCCGCACGTTACGATCTTCGAGCACAGCAAGGCCCATACGCATCACCTGGAGACCCTCGGCGTAGCCATCCATGGCCAGAGTTTCGCGGACCGCGCGGTGCCCGAGGACCTGTCCCGTGCCTATCCCGAACCGGTCGGCGGCATGTTCAACGTCGGGCTGCTGCACACGTCGGCCGGGGGATACGCCGCCCACGCCGCCTACGCGCCCTGCGAACTGCCGCGCCTGACATCGCACGGCTACGACTACTGGGCGCTCGGCCATGTGCATGAGCGGCAGGAGCTCGGGCGCGACCCCTGGATCGTCTTTCCGGGCAACCTGCAGGGTCGGCATGTGGGGGAGACCGGGCCGAAAGGCGCCAGCCTCGTCACGGTCACGGACCGCCATATCACCGTGGAACACCGGGTGCTGGACGTGCTGCGCTGGGGGCAGATCGAGGTGGACCTCGGTGGCGCGGCTGATGAGGCCGAGGCGCTGATCCGTGTTCAGGCGGCTCTGGAGGCCGAACGAGACGCCGCCGCCCGGCCGCTCGCGGTGCGCGTCACGCTGACCGGCACGACGCCGGCGCACACCGCCCTCTCACGCGACGGACTGCGCGACAAGCTGCTGAATGAGGCACAAGGCCTGGGCGGCGAGCACATGCTGTGGCTGGAATCGGTGCGCCTGCGGACCCGGCTGCCCGGCATGGGAGCCGATCCCGCCGCACGCCAGGACAATCTCGGCCGGCTGTTGACCGAGATCGAGGCGCTGACCGCGGCGCCGCCGCCGGACCTGCTGGGTGACTGGCCCGCCCTGCTGCTGGGCAAGCTGCGCGAGGCGCTGCCGGACGATCATCCGCTGCGGCTCACGGATCCGGCGTCCATCATTGAACTGGCCCGCCGCCGGCTCGAGGCCGCACTGACCGGACCCGGCTGATGCGCCTCGCCGGGTTTCGCCTCGAACGCTACGGGCCTTTCGAACAGCTCGACCTGCCGCTCGATCCCACGCCCGGCCGGATCAACCTGATCGTCGCGCCGAACGGCTACGGCAAGTCGGTGATCCGCCACGCGATCGGCGAATTCCTGTTCGGCATCGAGGCGCGGACGCCGATGACCTTCCGCTTCGGAACGGAGCGCATGCGGCTGCTGGCGGACGTCGTCCAGGATGATGGGGAGCGGCCGGGCGCGGCGCAGGAAAGCGGCCCGGGGAATGGTGGCGTGCTGTCCCTGATCCGGCGCAAGGGCAACGGGATCACCCTCGCCCGCGCCGACGGCACCGAGGTCCGGCCCGACGAAGCCCGCCACCTGCTGGGCGGCGCCGACGAGACCATATTTCGCGAATTGTTCGGCCTCGACACCGCGCTGCTGCGTTCCGGCGGGCAGGAGCTGATCCGTAGCCAGGGGCGCCTGGGGCAGGTCCTGTTTGCCGCCGGCGGCGGCATGGCCCGGGTGCGCGACCTGCTGACGGAGCTGGAGCGCAGGCGCGATGACCTCGGCAAGGCGACGGCGCGCCACAAGTCCCGGCCGATCTGGAGTGCGCTGAGCGGTTGGGAGCAAGGTTCGACGGACCTGCGGCGGTCGGCGCTGCGTCCCGATGGCTGGCAGGCGCTGGAGCGCCGGGCGGCGGAAACCGCACAAGAACTGGAAGCACTGGTGCGCGAGCAGGCCGACGACGTGGCGGAGCGTGAGCAGTTGCGCACCATCCGCGCCTGCCGGCCGTGGCTCGAGCAGCTGGCCAGGGCGCGGACGGTGCTGGCGGAGTCGCGGGATGTGCCGGAGCTGGACCCAGGATTCGAGCAGCGCTGGCGGGACGCGCTGCAGCGGGGCGTGGTGTCGGCGGGCAACGCCAAGGCCGCGCTGGCGGACCTCGACGCCGCGCGGGAGGCGCGTGCCGGCCTGACGTTCGACCCATCCTGGATCGCGGCGGAGGCGGAGGTCGAGGCGCTGGGCAATCTGCGGGGCGTGGCCGCGCAGTGCGAGCTCGACAGGCCGGCCCTGCAGCGGGACCTGGCGGCGGACCAGGCAAGGGCGACGGCACTGCGGCGTGACCTCGGGTGGCACGCGGCTCTCCCCCTGCCGCCGGCGCCCCTGATCAAGGAAGCGCAGCGGCGGCTGCGCCAGCATCCGAAACTGGCGGCCGACGCCAGCGCCGCGGTCGATGCCCTGGCGGCGGCCGATGGCGCGTTGGCGGCGACGCTGGCGGAGCTGGCCGCGCTGCCGGACCAGGGGGACGTGGCGGCGGTCGCCGATCTCGCCGCTCTGTTGCGCGCCGGTGGAGACCCGGCGGTCCGCCTGGAGGCGGGACGGCGCAAGCTGCGCGACGCCGAGGCCGCGTTGCAGGCGGCACTGGCCGCCATCCCCGACTGCCCGCTGCGCGAGGACGCCCTGGGATCGACCGCAGCACCCTCCGAGGCACGGCTCGAGGCCGCCGGCACCACGTTGAGCCAGGCCGAGACCGAGCATGCCCAGGCGGTCCGCGATCATGCCGCGCGGCTGGCCGAGATCGACGAACAGCAGACCAAGCTGGCGACACTGGAGCGCCGGGCGATGCTGCCACCATCCGACGCACTGGCGCAGGCCCGGGTTCGGCGGGACGCGCTATGGACGGGACTGCAGGGATCGGAGCGTCCGGGCCCGGCGGCTGTGGTCGCTCTGGACCGCGCGATGCGGGAGGCGGACGATGTCGCCGACGCCCTGATCGCGCACGGGCGGGAGGTTGCCGAGGCGACCGCGCTGCGAAGCCAGTTGGCGGAGCTGGAGACGCAACGGGCGAAGCAGGCCGAGGCGGTGACCCGGACGGCGGCGAACGCGGCGGCGGCACGCGGTGCTCTGCTGGCGATCGCGCGGGCGGCCGGCGGCAATGCCGAGGACATGGCCAGCCTGCGCAGCTTCCTGCGCGCCCGTGAGGCCGCTGTGACCTGCCGTTCGGTGCGCGACGCGGCGGCAACGGAGCTGTCTGGCCTCGAGGGGGCCCTGCAGACCCTGGGGACAAGGCTGGCCGCCGCGCTGGATGTCGCGCCACGCACGCTGGAGGAACTCGGGGCGCTGGTGGCCGAGGCGGACCGGCGGATCGAGGCGGATCGCGACCTGGCGGCACAACGGCGGTCACTGAGCGAGCAGGCCGGGCGGCAGCGTGCGGCCCGGGCCGCCGCCGCGGCGGCGGCGGAGAAGGCCTCGCAGGCGATGGCGGCCTGGGACGCCGCCTGGCTGGGAGTGGCGGCTGAACTTGCCCGGCCGGAGCGTGAGGCGCCGGCGGCCACGCTGGACGCCGTGGCCCAGATCGAGGAACTGCGCTCCGTCGAAGCCGCGATCGGCGACAAGCAGCGGCGGATCGCTGACATGCAGGCGGCGATCGCGATGCTGGCGGCCAGGGTTGCGCAACTGGGCCGCCTGTCGCCGGACCTCGCGGCCTTGCCACCGGTCGAAGCAGCCGAGGCGTTCCGCCAGCGGCTGCAGGCCGAGGTGCGGGAGGCGGCGCGCTGCAAGGATGCCGACCAGCGCATCGAGCAGGCAGAAGCCAGGCGCAGGCAGGCCGACGACGAGGCCGGAGCCGCCGCACGCGCGCTGGAAGGCCTGAGGGCGGCGCTGCGGGTAGACACCGATGACGCGGCCGAGCTGCAGTTGCAGCGCGTTCGGAACGCCGTCGCGGCACGCGCGGGAAGCGCCGAGGCGCTGCGGCAGCTGGCGGTCCAGGGCGGTGGGCTGAGTGTGGAAGCGCTGGCGTCGCGCGCCGCGGCGACGACGCCCGAGGCCGATGCCGCCCGCATCGCCGCCATCGAGGCCCGCCATCAGGCGCTTCTGCCATTGATCGAGGCCGCGCGGTCTGCCGCGACAGCCGCCACCGCGGCACTGGAACAGGCGGGCAGCGGGCTGGATGCGGCCGAGGCGGCGCAACGGCGGGAGGCGGCGCAGGCGATGCTGGCGCGCACCGCCGAGGAGGCACTGGTGCTGCACGCCGCCCACGCGCTGTTGCAGGCGGCGCTCGACCGGCAGGCCAGTGCCGCGGACCAGCCGCTGCTGGCGCGGATCAGCGCGGTGTTCCGCACGATCACCGGTGGCGCGCAGGCCGGGGTGCGGATCGAGGATACCCGCGACGGACAGACGATGGTGGCGCTGGAGGCTGACGGCGTGACGCGCAAGCAGCTCGATCAGCTCAGCGAGGGCACCAGCGACCAGCTTTACCTTGCGCTGCGCATCGCCGCGCTGGAGGACTACGCCGCGAACGCCGCGCCGCTGCCGTTCATTGCCGACGACATCCTGCAGACCTTCGACGACCCACGCACGACCGCAACGATGCAGGCGCTGCTTGGACTGAGCGAACGGGTCCAGGTCATTGTCCTGACGCACCATCCGCACGTCGGCGCGCTGGCGGGGAGACTGCCTGATGGCGCGGTGCGGGTGATCCCGCTGCTGCATGCGCAGGCGGCTTGACGAGTTCCGAATGCGCGGCGAGGCAGCCAGGGCTGGGCAGCCGGGTCTGGTATGCCGTCCCGGCCGATGCCAGGTTGTCGCCGGTGAGGCTGGCGGCTTCCGCGGGCGCAGCGGGGCGGACGGCGGTGTGACCGGCAGCCCCGGCATGCGCCAGAGGGGCGCGCCCTGCCCAGGAGCGCGGAATCCGCGCCGAGCATGAGCAGCGCGCCCGAGGCGCGACGTCCGCGCCGAGCATGAACAGCGTGCCCGAGGCGCGACCTCCACGGGCGCAGGGGACAGACGACGACGTGACGGGGCCGACCCGGCTGTGCCCGCGTTCTTGAGCACGTTCACGGTGACGGGAAACGTCCTCTGCGGCTCCTCCGTTATGTCATCTCCCCTGCGTCATCGCCGGGCTTCCCCTGTGTCATCATCGCGCTGCCCCTGTGTCATCACCGGGCTGCCCCTGTGTCATCACCGCGCTGGGCCCGGTGACCCACGACTTGCAGTGCGCAATACCGGACGTCGTCGATAGCCGGTCCGATCTTCCCTCGCGTGCAGGCTCCCCGCCACGACGCGAGTCTCATCCAGATCGATCCGCGCAAAAGCTCGGTTGGCCGACGTCGCAATAGCGTGCTGGTGGTGTTCGACCTCTGCGGAGAGACCGCAACCAGTGACGTATCGCTATCCTAACCGCGGCATGCCGCCGACCCGCCGAGGGCCGGGCCAGGGCCACCGTGCCAGGCGGGCACCGCGTGGCGTGGCCTCGATCCGCCAGTGCCGCTTCGCCGGCGTCACGCCGGCGGCAGGGGCCGCGGCGTGCCGTGGTCGTCCACGGCGACAAGCACGAACTCGGACGCGGTCACCCGCACCCGCTCACCCTGGTTGCGCCGTAGTACATACGCTTCGACGCCGACGGTGATCGAGGTCCGACCGGTCCTCAGGATCTCCGTATAGACGCACACGACGTCGCCAACCTTGACCGGCTGCAGGAAGCTCAGGTTCGACACCGCCGCCGTCGCAACCCGGCCCTTCGCGCGCGTGCCGGCCGCAACGCCCGCCGCCAGGTCCATCAGGGACATGATCCAGCCGCCGAAGATGTCACCTGCTGGATTGGTATCGGCCGGCATCGCCACGGTCCGCAAAGACAGCTCGCCGCGCGGCGGGACGCCGGTGTTCTGCATTTCCATATCCTTCTGCTATGCTCCGCCTATCATGAACGACATTCTGCTCCGTCAGGACCGCGACGGCATCGCGACCCTGACATTGAACCGCCCGGCGGCCCGCAACGCCCTGTCCATGGGCCTGATGGCGGCGCTCGACGCGGATCTGACCGCCATCGCCGAGGACCACTCGGTCAAGGTCGTCATCATCGCCGCGAACGGGCCCGCCTTCTGCGCCGGCCACGATCTGCGGGAGATGCGCGCCACCCCGACCCGAACCGCGTACGAGGCGGTGTTTGCGCTTTGCTCGCGGCTGATGCAACGGATTGTGCAGCTGCCCAAGCCGGTAATCGCGCAGGTGCATGGTGTCGCCACTGCCGCCGGCTGCCAGCTGGTCGCCTCGGCCGACCTCGCGGTCGCGGCGGACACCGCCCGGTTCGCGACACCGGGCGTGGATATCGGCCTGTTCTGCTCCACCCCGATGGTCGCGCTGAGCCGGGCGGTCGGCCGCAAGGCGGCGATGGAGATGCTGCTGACCGGAGATATGGTTCCCGCCGCCCGTGCCCGCGATCTTGGGCTGATCAACCGGGTCGTGCCCGAGGCGGAGCTGCATGAAACGACGCTGGCCCTGGCGGCGCAGATCGCGGCCAAGAGCCCGCTCACTCTGGCGATCGGCAAGGAAGCCTTCTACCGGCAGTTGGAAATGGACCTTGCCCGTGCCTACGACTATGCCTCGGAGGTGATGACGCGCAACATGCTGGCGCACGACGCCGCCGAGGGGATCGATGCGTTTCTCGGCAAACGCAAACCGCAATGGACGGGAACCTGAGATGGGACTTGAGGCGGGGACTTGATCAGACGTGACGTCGTCTCTAGGTGATTGGCACCTATGAAAGATCCATACGAAATTCTTGGCGTCCAGCGCACTGCCGATGAGGCTGCCATTCGAGCGGCCTATCGCAAGCTGGCGAAAAAGCACCACCCGGACGTCAATCCGGACAAGCCGGACGCGGCCGCGCGGTTTGGTGAGATCAGTTCGGCGTACGAGTTGCTGTCTGACAAGGATAAGCGCGCCCGCTTCGACCGTGGGGAAATCGATGCCGAGGGGCATGAGGTCCATCAGGAGCGCCAGTACTATCGGGACACGCCGGGTCAGGAGCGCTACGAGCAGGCTGGCGGGTTCAGCCAGGAGGACCTGGAGGCGTTTCTCGCCCAGGCGTTCGGCCATGCGGGCCAGCGCTCTGACTGGGGTGCCACCGGACGACCGATGCGTGGGCGTGACATGCAGTACTCGCTGACCGTCAGTTTCGTCGACGCGGCACGCGGGACGACACGGCGGCTGGCCCTGCCGGATGGCAAGACGCTGGACGTGCGCATCCCACCGGGGACCGAGGATGGGCACGTGCTGCGCCTGCGCGGTCAGGGTGGGCCCGGGTTCAACGGCTCCCCCGCCGGCGACGCGCTGATCGAGGTTACCGTCGCCCCGGATCCGCGGTTCCGTCGCGACGGCGACGACATCATCACCGAGGTGCCGGTGTCGTTGAAGGAAGCGGTGCTGGGCACCTCGCTCGAGGTCCCGACGATCCATGGACCGGTTCGGGTCACCGTGCCGCCGGGCTCCGGCACCGGCACGCGGCTGCGGCTGCGCGGCAAGGGCATCCGGCAAGGCCATCAGTTCGTGGAACTGCGGGTGGTCGTGCCGCCCGGCGATGAGCCGGAACTGGCGGCGTTCCTGAAGACGTGGACCCCGAAGGGGACGTCCAACCCGAGGGAGGGATCATGATGCGCTTTACCGCCGTCGTGGCGCTGTTCCCTGACCTGCGGGCGGCGGAGCTGCAGGGCTGGGTCGAACGTGGCTGGGTGCGGCCCGAAGGGGACGAGCCCGACTGGGTGTTCCAGGAGATCGATGTCGCCCGGGTGCGGCTGATCCACGATTTCCGCCGCGAGATGGCGGTGCCCGAGGAGACGATGCCGCTGGTGCTGTCGTTACTCGACCAAGTCTATACGCTGCGCGGGCAGATGCGGGCGATTGCACGCGCGGTTGAGGGACAACCGGAAGCGGTCCGGGCAGCGATACTGGCAGCGATCCGCGGCTGACGGCTGCCCGGGGCGATTCGCCGCGAGCCCGCACCTGCGGCAAGCCGCTTGACAGCGGGCGCCGGTCCCTCCCACAGCAGCCGGATGCAGACCCCGGGCCTCATCGACCTCCAGGTCAACGGCTATGCCGGCGTTGACTTCAACGACGACGGCCTCACCGCCGATGCCCTCGATCACGCGCTGGAGGCGATGCGACGAGCGAACGTCACGGCCTGCCTGCCGACCCTGATCACCGCGGGCGAGGCCACGCTGGCGGCCCGCTTCGCCGCGCTCGACGCCGCTGTCGCGGGCAGCCGCCTAGGCCATGCCATGGTGCCTGGCTTCCACCTGGAGGGGCCGTTCCTCAATCCCGCCCCGGGCTACGCCGGCTGCCATCCATCGGAGGCCATGATCGCGCCCGACGCGGGTGTGCTCGAACGTCTGATGCGGGGGCTCCGGCGCCCGATCCTGCTGCTGACCCTGGCCCCTGAGCGGTTCGGCGCTCTCGGCCTCGTGACCTGGGCCCGCGCGCGCGGCATGGCTGTCGCGATGGGCCACACGGCGGCCGACCACGCCGTCACTGCGGCGGCGGCACGAGGCGGCGTCACACTCAGTACCCACCTCGGCAACGCCCTGCCTCAGCCACAGCCGAAATTCCTCAATCCGCTGATGGCGCAACTTGCGCAGGATGCCTTGAGCGCCAGCTTCATCGCAGACGGCATCCACATCCCGCCCGAGGCGCTGAAAGTGCTGCTTCGGGCCAAAACGCCGCGGCACTCGATCCTGGTCACCGACGCCACGGCGGCCGCCGCCGCGCCGCCGGGCCTTTATCGGTTCGCCGGCATGATGATCGAACGCACCCAGGATGGTTCGGTGCGGTTGCCTGGCACCACCACCCTGGCCGGATCTGCCCTGTGCCTCGATCAGGCGGTGCGGAATCTGCTGACGTGGAACCTGGCCGATGCAGCCACCGCATTGGCAATGGCCTCGGTCAATCCCCGGCGGCTGCTGGCCCCTGCCCTCGCCCACCATCGGTGCGCACTGCCCGATACCGAGGTCGCCTGGACCGAGGATCTGCGTCCGATCGGGGCGCCTCCCGCAAGATCGCATGGAATCGCCGGTCGCTAGAAACCTTTTGTTCACCAGTGCTGGGCTACAGTTCCGACAGCGAAGACCGCGATCGCGTCAGGCGATGGACAAAACCGACCAATTCCCTGGCTAACCGGATAAGGAAGGCCTGTCCACGACGTGACCGATCGATCGAACGTTCCGCGCCTTATGGTGGCTGTGCCATGCTAGTGTTGGACACCGCCCCGTCCGCCGCTGGCCCCTGGGCAGAGGCCGTGACCGAACCCAGTTGCCGGCTATGCGGCGCACGGCTGCATCGCACGCTGCTCGATCTCGGCGAGATGCCGCTGGGGAACCGAACCATCGCCGCCGATGCCAGCAACGACCGGCCGTACCGGCTGCGGGTGCTCATCTGCGATGAGTGCACGCTGGTGCAGACCCCCGATGTCGCGGAGCCCGCGGTCATCGCCGCGCCGAGACCGTATCTATCGTCGCGCTCCATCGCGGCCGTCACCCAGGCGCGGCGACACGCCGACGCCATGCGCCGACGGTTGCGGTTAGGCCCCGACTCCCTGGTGATCGAGGTCGGCTCCAATGACGGCATCCTGCTGCGCCATTTCCAGGCTTCCGGGGTACGGGTGCTGGGGATCGAGCCAGCACCCACGGCAGCCGCCGCTGCAGCCGCGATCGGGGTCCCGACCGTGGTCAGTCCGTTCAATACCGCCACCGCAATGGATGTCGCGGTGCGTTACGGATGCGCCGATCTCGTGGTTGCCAAGAACGTGCTGCAGCATGCGCCGGACCTTTTCGATTTTGCCGCCGCCCTCTCCAGTATCCTGAGACCAAACGGCGTGCTGGTCCTGCAGGTGCCACATTTGCTGTCGCTGGTGCAGAAGACACAGTTCGACGCCTTCCGGCACGATTCTTACTCCTATCTGTCGCTGCGCGTGCTGGAGCACGTGCTGCGCTCTGTCGGTCTGCGGGTGTTCGATGCCGAACGCGTGTCGGATCACGCCGGTTCGTTACGGGTCAGAGCATGCCATGCGGTGGCACCGCACGCCGCACGACCTGGACTGAAGGCGGTGCGTCTGGCCGAAATCCCGAGCGGAGCGGAGCCGGAGGATCTGTACGCCGGTTTCGCTGAGCGTGTCGGGACAGCGCGCAATGAGCTGCGGGATTTCCTGAACACGAGGCGCCTGGCAGGACGTCGTGTGACCGCCTATGGAGCCGCCACAAGAGGCTGCACGTTACTGAATTTCTGCAAACTGACCACCCGGGAAATCACCTGCGTCATTGACCCCGACCCCGCGAAGCACGGCCGGCTGATGCCCGGTAGCCGGATCCCGATCGTGCCGTTCGAGGCAGTCATGGCCAGCCCACCGGACGACATCGTCATCCTGCCGTGGCCGAACATCGTGGAGATCGGGTTGAAACTCACGCCCCTGCGGCAAAAGGGCGTGCAATTCTGGATCCCGGTGCCGCGGCTCGTACGGGTCTGACAGCCCGATCCCCGACCACCCGGGCAGGCTCGAGATCACTTATCAAAGCCCGGATCCTGCCGGAGACAGCCGCGACGTCCGGCATTGGGCTCGAACAGCCGAGGCCTGTGCATTCTGCTGACCAGGCCCGCCGCCCGACGAGAACGTAATAAATACAAATGAACCGCCATCCCTAACCGCTTGTTAATCACTTTGCGTGATCCTGGCATCGTCATGAAGGAGATGCCTGTAATGGCCGGCCGAGTACACTTGCATAATTCTGTCGCCCTGACAGACGATACTTCATCAGCGTCAGCCGTTAACGACGACACCGGGGTTTATTGGGCGCCGGTCCCGATGGTTGATACGGCTGTCACAGCCAGCCTGACGACGGCGGCGGGGACGCTGACGCAGACACTTTACTTGACCGAACCATCTACGATGACCCCCATCAGCGTCAGCGATATCAATCAAGGTCAGCTTGGCGATTGCTTCCTGCTGTCCTCATTTGGCGAGGAAGCCCTGTTCCATCCGTCCTCGATCAGCAACATGATCCACAACAACGGCAACGGCACCGAGACTGTGACTTTGTACACCGACAGGAGCGGTCGTCTCCCTACATTCGGCAGCACGAGCTTCAAGGCCGCCACGGTGACGATCAACAACAGCTTCTCCGCCGCCTCCGTCAACAATGGCGCTCATCAGGACGTCGTCGGGACCCAGAAAGAGATCTGGCCGCAGGTGCTCGAGAAGGCGGTCGCTACATTGAATGGCGGATACGCGGCAATTGCGAATGGCGGCAACCCGGTGCTTGCGATGGAAGAACTGACCGGCCATGCGGCAAGCTACATGTCGGCCGGCAGTCTTACATTTGCGATGCTGCAGACCTTTGTCGCCGCGGGCGACCTTCTGACGATGGATACGTCATCCAAGGGCGGCCTGCCTTACGGCCTGGTCAGCAACCACGCCTACATGTTCGAGAAACTGAACGGAACCGGCGCCTCCGCCACCGTGCAGCTGGGTAATCCATGGGGATTCGATCAACCCGCCGCGATCCCGCTGGCCAGGCTGGCGTCCAGCGGCATCGTCGAAATCGACATCGGGCACGTTGCCTGAGGCTGCTGCCGAATTCTGCTGCGGCAACGGCCAAGCCTGGCCAGGCCGCATAGGCCTTGACCGTGGATCGGCACCTTTGGCCAAGCGCCGCGGCGGGAAGCCTGGCGCCTGCCAGTTGCGGCCGGGACCTGGCACGGTCCCAGGTGGGCGGGCTCTCGACCGATCCATGACCAGGCGGCCGCCGGGTTTCTTGCGGTAACCCCGCGGGTCGATCGGATCGCCCGCTGCCTCGACGCCGACGCCGGGTCCGATGCATCTGAGAACCGATGACTCCCGGCAGCGGACGACGAAAGGCTGGATCGGCGGGCAACGGCCCCGACGCCGGCGAAAATCATCGCGACTCCGGTGTCGCGCAGCGTAATCAACTTTGGCATGACGACTAATAACTGCTAAGGAACGGCATAAGGGGAATCCAAGGCCGCCCGCATACGCCACACCGATGAGCCGCACCTGAAGACCGGTTGTCGCGGGGCATGTGACGCCAGGGACAAATAAAGGGACCGGACTTTTATGGAAATGGCATTCGACGATATTCGTCAATCGGTTGAAGATCAGCTGCAAAAGCTTGAAGATGACACCGATCTCACGTCGGCCAGCGACTTCAGCATGGCTCAGCGGTGGGAGGGGATTAATATCCGCCTTGGCCTGTGCATTGTGCTGGCTTCGGGCGTGGTAACGGTCATTGGAGCCACCGCGTCGATCGATGATCTGCGGAATTTCCAGCGGTATTTCACATTGGGCTCGACAATACTGGCATCGCTGGCCACAGTCGTTGCATCTGTGTTAACATTTCTGAAGCCCTCGGAACGGGGTGAGCGCTATCGGGAATTCGGCAACAAACAGAAAGCGTTGCGGAACCGGATCCGTATCTACCGGGCCGTGGTGATGAAACAGGACCCTTCGGTCGAACGGCTGACCGAACAACTCGTGGCGTTCGGGCTGGAGAAGGACACACTCAACTCCGACAATCCACCAATCCCTCATTCCGCTTTCAGACGGGCGGCGAAGGAAATGCTGGCGAAGCGACGGCGGCGCGCCAAGCTCGATACGCCGTAGCAGCTCAGCCGGCGGTAAAGCGGCGATCCCCATCGCAGGCTGCGGAATCGCGATCCGGCGCGATGGCTCGATCTCCGCCGTGATGCGGTCGTCCGCCTCGTATGGGTGTCCCGCCGGCCGCCGGCATTCTGTTCCGGCCGGCGCATCCTGCGATTTCGTTCCTCGCCTGCCTCTCGCGGACTCCACCCTGTTCTCGTCCGGCCGCCCGGCTGCGACCAAACCGCATCCAGCCGTCCGGCTCAGACGAGCCGAACGAACGCCCGCCGCGGAGGCTCGGTGGAATTCAGCCCTCAAGAGCGGCTAAGGTCGATTCCGGCCGCCTGCTCGCCTTGGCGTTGATGACACCATTCCGGCGCTCCTCGTGTCGCGGACAGTCATCACGTATGGCCGCGATCCCGACCCGACCCGTGCCCTGCGGACCACCTCTGCCGTGATGCGGTCACCAGCCGCCAAACCAGATCCCCACCCCGTGCACAACGCCGACCGGGAGGAACGCGGCCGCCGCGATCAACAACGGTCGATGACCATTCGACGCCGAGAACACGATGGACGTCAGCCATGCGGCGTAGATGAACAGGACGGTGCCGAGAAGGGCGGCGGCCGTGCTGAGATTCATTGGCCCCGCAATGCGCGATCGCATGAAATTCTCCGGATTGATGACTGCGACGGGGATCATACACCATCTCGACCCCGCGGGTGGCGGCGAATTTCTGCACGCGGGATTACGAACGCGTACGTTGCAGCGGGAGCCGCTAGCCGCCATGCACGGCGCATATCGATGTGACTGGCTTGGCGTGCGGGCTGGTTCAGGCGATCGCGGCTTATTCGTATGGCCAAGACCGCCGGCGGCGGGCATGCTGTGCCCAGTGGTGCCCTTCCGGCACAATGGCTTTTCAGGGACGATGCATCTTTCGGTCGTGCCGGGACTTCGGCTGCGGGAAGACATTTTCCGCGGGGACGCCGGGCTCCCCCGGCCGGCGTGGCTCTCGGCAGCCAACGCCGTGCGGGCAACCTTCGTTCAGGAACGCGCCTGCTGACGATAACGTCTCTCGGTGGTAGCCGTCCGGCTGGGGACAAACCGCGCGGGGACCAGCCTGCGCGCAACCATGTGACCCGCGGGTATTGCCGCACCTTGGAAGGATAAGTTGATGGGAACGCGAGATGGGGCGATCGGACGCGCGCTCGGATTCTTTGACTCGAATGGCTTTCGCGACCGGTTAGCGGACCTCGTGGCCATTCCCAGCACATCGCAGGAGCCGAGCCACGAGGCCGATGTCGAGCGCTATCTGACCGATGCGATGCAGCCATGGCTCGAACGGATGGGTTTCTCGGTCGAGATCCACGCGAACCCCGCCGCGGGCTTTGGCCCGATCCTGCTCGCCGAACGGCTCGAAGCGGGATGCACGCGCAGCGTCCTAACCTACGGGCACGGCGACACGGTGCGCGGCCTGGAAGACCAATGGCGCGCCGGCCTGTCGCCATGGACCCTGACGCCGGAGGGGGACCATTGGTACGGGCGAGGTTCCGCGGACAACAAGGGCCAGCACGCGCTGAACCTGTCGGCGCTCGAAGCCGTCCTCGCCGAACGGGGCGGCAAACTGGGCTTCAACCTCAAGCTGATCCTCGAGACCAGCGAAGAACGCGGTTCGGCGGGGCTGCGCTCGTTTGTCGCGCAACAGGCCGACCGGCTGGCCGCCGACGTCCTGATCGCCAGCGATGGGCCGCGCGTCATGCCGGAGGTTCCGACGATCGCCACCGGGACGCGCGGCACCTATCACTTCGATCTTGTCGTGGATTTGCGCCCGGGTGGCGTCCATTCCGGCCACTGGGGTGGTCTGACCACTGACCCGGCCGTCGTGCTGAGCCACGCCATCGGCAATATCATCGACCGCCACGGCAAAATCCTGGTGCACGACTGGCTCCCCCAGCCCCGGAACTCAAGCTCCCAGGGGTTGGGCCTGGCGCCGGGATCGAATTCGGCATCACCGGGCGTGCCGGCCGCGGTGCGCGCGGTGCTCGAAGGCTGCCCGGTCGGCGGCGGCGCCGACTCGGCGACGATCGACCCCGACTGGGGCGAACCTGGCCTCACGCCGGCCGAGAAAATCTACGGCTGGAACAGCTTCATCGTGCTCGCGATGATCTCCGGCCGCCCGGAGAACCCGGTCAACGCGGTCGCCCCGAATGCACGGGCGCACTGCCAGATCCGCTACACGGTGGACACCGACCCCGCCAGCTTCGAGCACGCGCTGCGCCGACACCTGGACGAGCACGGCTTTCCGATGGTCCGGATCGAGAACGCCGCCGTCCGCATGCCAGCCAGCCGCACCGACCCAGACCACCCCTGGGTCCGCTGGACGGTCGCCAGCATGGAAAAGTCGCTGGCCAAGCGCGTGCAGGTCATCCCGAACGCATCCGGAGGGCTGCCGGGCGACGTGTTCGTCGACCATCTCGGCGTGCCCCTGGTCTGGATCCCGCACAGCTACAACGGCTGCAAGCAGCATGGTCCGGACGAGCATCTGCTGGCCGGCCCGGCGCGCGAGGGTATCGCGGCCTATGCCGGTCTCTGGTGGGACCTGGGCGAACCGGGAACCCCGTAGCCGCAGCGCCCGTTTTCGGGCGCCCGCCAGCCAAGGTCGCCGCTGCCGACGATCGCGGCCGTCTCGCTTCGAATGGTATCGGCAACCGCCTGCGCCGCGCGGCTGACCGGGCGGTCCCGCGGTGTCGCCAGCACCCGGGACACCGAAAAATCCCGCACCCGCGCACCTGACAGCGACCCTGCCGTCAAGTCCTGCTGCACCGCCGAGGCCGGCAGCACCGCATAGCCAAGTCCGGCGCGTATCATCGTCTTCATGGGCCCCGGACTTTGCACGCGGACGCGGGACCTCTCCTGCACGAGCCCGGCCCTGGCGCCGAGACGCCTCCGTACCACATTCAGCCAGCCGCTGCCGACCGGCAGGATCAGCGGCAGGTCCAGGAGCAATCCCAGCGGCACTGTCGCGACCGTCAGGCGTGGATCGCCCACCGGTCCAACCAGGATCATCGGTTCGGCGCAGAGCGGCAGCGTGTCGATACGCGGATCAGGCTCCGACGTGCTGATGACCGCCACATCCAGGTCGCCCTGCCGCAGCGCGGCAAGTGCGGCATCGGTCAAAGCCTCCGACAACTCAAGTTTCACGCCCGGCAACCGTCGCTCCACGGCGGCGGCCAGCACGGGAAACAGGATGTCGCCGAAACTGGGCGGCGCGGCCACCCGCACGAGGCCGCTCGGTTCGCTGTTCAACTCGGAGATCTCGGAAATCGTGCTGGCGGCCTGGGCGAGCAGAAAGCGGGCGCGGATCAGCAGCAACGCTCCGGCTTCGGTCAGAACGACGCCGCGGGCGCTACGCTCCATCAACGGTCCGCGGCAGGTCTCCTCCAGCGCCTGGACCTGACGGGACAGCGCCGACTGGGCGATATGCAGCACCGCAGCGGCCGCACTGAAGCTGCCGGTCTCAGCGATCGCCACGAAATAGCGGAGTTGTCGAAGGTCCATGGGCATGCTGGAAACAGATCGCGTTCATCGATTTTATATATTTGCGCGATGGCTTCGCCGAATGCCAGGGTTGTCGCAATGCGCGGGGCCATACCCGCTGGTGGTCCGTCTCCACGCCTGGTCCCAGGCGTCGGGTGGATCGGCCCACCAAGTCAAAGGCTGGCGGACAAACCTGACGGCCCTTGGCGTCAGACTTTGTCCACCGCGAGGGAGGTTCGTCGATGCCGCAAAGGACAGCTGTATTTATCGTCGGCGGCGGACCGGTCGGCCTCGCCATGGCCCTGCTGCTCGACCGTTTCGGCATCGACTGCGTCGTGGCGGAGCGCAGTGCGACGACGACCGACCATCCAAAGTCCCGCGGTTGCTGGATCCGGACCATGGAGCTGTTCCGCCAGTGGGGTATCGAGAAGCGCATCCGTGATCGCGGCCTGCAGGACGGCTCCGACATGTTCGTCTTCGTCGAGAGCATCGCGGGGCGAGAGATCGGTCGCACGCGGCCGGAGCCGAACGAAGGCCACACGCCGGCCTGGAAGAGCCTGGTCGCGCAGGACGCGGTCGAGGAGGAAATCTACGCCGAGTTGCAGGGTTCGAGGCACGTCAGGGTGTTATTCAACACCGAGTTCCTCGGCTTCGAGGAGACCGCCGGTGGGGTGACGGTGCATACGGCGTCGACCGGCAGCGGCGTGGACCAATGGTGGAACGCACAGTACCTCATCGCCGCCGACGGCGCGGGCAGCCGCACGCGACGGGCGGCGGGGATCGAGATGCTGGGTCCGGCGACGCTCGCGGTCATGTCCAACGAGTACTGGAAGGGTGATCTGTCACGCTTTCCGATCACCAGGGAGGCGGCAGGTTACCGGATCATCTCCAACGTGCCCGGCGTTCCGGTCTCCACCATCCTCAACACCAATGGCCGCGACCGCTGGCTGACGGTGACGCAGATCGGGCTGGAGCAGGACGATCGCGACCACCCCTGGACCGATGCGGAGACAGTCGACCTGATCCGAGCGCAGACCGGCGTGCCGGACCTGCCGGTGCAGTTGCTGAACCGCTCGACCTGGCGGGTCAGCAAGCAGGTGGCGGAGCGTTTCCGCCAGGGCCGTGTGCTGCTGGTTGGCGATGCCGCGCACCGGTTTCCGCCCACCGGCGGGTTCGGGCTGAACTCGGGGGTGCAGGATGCGCACAACCTTGCCTGGAAGCTGGCTTTCGTGCTGCGGGGGATCGCTGACGACGCCCTGCTCGACAGTTACAGTGTCGAGCGCCGGCCGGTCGCGCAGTCGAACGCCGATTTCAGCTTCGGGAACCGTCGCCGTTACGGGATGATGGAAGCGGCCGCGCGGAGCGGTCATCCCGACCGCCTCAGGTTCTGGCTCGACGATATGGACAATCATCTGCACAGTGTCGGCCAGGCACTGGATTTCCGTTACGAGGAAGGTGCAGTCATTCCGGACGGGACCGTGCCCCGGCCGCTGGATCCCCGGGTCTACCGGCCAAGTGACCGGCCTGGCGGGCGGTTCCCCCATATGTGGCTCGATCTGGCGCGCAAGCAATCGACGCTGGACTGGTTCGACAAGACGTTCACCCTGGTGACAGGACCGCTCGGTCAGGAATGGCTGGAGGCCGGGAAACGGGCGTCCGGCAAGCTGGGAATACCGATCGGACTGCAGACCATGCCGCGGGTCGATGAATCCGCGGGCTTCCGCATGGGAATGCGTGGCGCGGTGCTGGTGCGCCCGGACGGACACGTCGCCTTGCGGATGCCCTACCTGCCCAGTGATCCGGCAGCCGATATCGTGACGGCGATGAACACACTGCTGCATCCGGGACAGGGTTGATGCAGGATCGCACCATTCGCCGCGCTTCC
>DASWON010000062.1:0-8490 GCA_036398735.1 Rhodopila sp. | reverse complement strand
TTGCCCAGCCACAGCAGCGGCCGCTTCGCGGCGATCACCCGAGCCGCCAGTTCATCCAGCTCCGGGGCGGTCGGCACGCGCGGCGGTGGCAGCGGCAAAACGAAATTGTCCAGCGTCGCCGGTCGCTCGATCTTCACCCGTTGCAGGTCGATCGGCACCTCCACGCTGACCGGCCCAATCGGCGCGCTCAACGCCTCGACCGCGGCCTGGGTCAGCACGCCGAGGGCATTCTGTGGCGAACGGATGCGGTAGGCGCCTTTGCACACCGACGCCATCATCCCAAGCTGGTCGTAGGGGTCATGCACGGTGCCCAGCGCGCGATCGGCGAACTTCGTCGCGGTCTGGCCGGTGATGTGCAGGACGGGGGAACCGGCGAAGCGGGCCTCGATCAGTCCACCGATGGTGTTCGCGGCACCCGGGCCGGTGGAGGAGAAAATCACGCCAAGACCCTGCGACACCCGCGCATAGCCATCGGCCATATGGGCTCCGCCGAGCTCGCCACGCGCCATCATGAAGCGGATGGTGTTGCGCCGGCCGATCGCGTCGAGCATTGGAATGTTATGCACTGAGGCAATGCCGAACACGGTTCTGACGCCACAGGCGGACAGGAACTCGGCGACGAGATCGCCGACGGTGTAGTCGCTGGCCATTGTTTCAACTCCCTTGATCCGGGGCGAAGCTGAAACAGCGGCCCCGCTGCGTCAACGCCGCGCGGTCACCCGCGCCACGACCGGGTTGCCAGGACCGGCCGGTCCGCGAAGCGGGGCGACAGCAGGATGCAGGCGGCGGCCGCCAGCATGCAGACGCTGGCGGCGACCATCGGCACCTGGTAGCTGCCGGTCGCGTCGCGCAGCACCCGACCATCTGCGGCGCGACATAACCCGAGATGTTGCCGATCGAGTTGATCACCGCGATCCCGCCGGCCGCCGCGGTCGGCCCCAGCCAGGCGGTTGGCAGGTTCCAGAACGTCGGCAACGAGCCGGAGATGCCAACGCCGGCCAGGCAGAAGAATGCCAACGCCAGAAGCGGATCGACCGCCAGCGTGGAGCCCGCACCCACCAGTCCAGCCGACCCCGGCAGGCACGGGAGCGCGACGTGCCAGACCCGTTCGCCGGTCCGATCCGAACTGCGCGAGAACAGCAGCATCCCCACCACGCCCGCGAGGTTCGGCAATGCCGACAGGTAACCGACCGTCGGATCACCGTAGCCCATCGTCTTGATCATCAGCGGCAGGAAGAAGTTCTTCGAATAGGCCCCAGAAGAAGGCGCCAGCGGCGAGGCCGTAGGTCGTCGCGCACAGACCCAGTTCCTTGTTCATGGTCACCGCGGCGATGGAGACGTTAAAGCGATCGAGCGCGTTGATCAGGTAGCCAAGGCTCAGGAAAGTGATCAGGCGCTAGGCGACCTTGCGCATGACCGCATCCTCGCTATCCGATGCCATCTGGGTCCTCCCGTGACGCCTCTGCCGGGCGTTCCTGCAGGGAGCCTAAGCCGGAAGAAAATCGCCGCGCCTGGGAATTCGCCGTCGGGCTCGGGCGGAGCCGTCGCGGCGAAACGTAGTATACATTTCTCCAATGTTCCGAAACGCCGGGCGTGGATCTGAAACTACAATCGGGAGCAGAACCGCGTCGGGCGTCGGGCGTCGGGCGTCGGGCGTCGGGCCTGCCCGGCACGTGCCCGGCGACGATCACCCCAAAGCGCCGGATAACCGAAGCCGGTCGATCTCGGACGCCGGCATCCCCAGCACGTCTCGCAGGACTGCATCCGTATCAGCCCCCAGCCCCGGCGCCGGACCGGTCGCCCGACCGAACGAGGCGCGCCATGGCAGGCCGGGCAGCACTCCGGTGCCGTGCCGGTCCCAGAACCCGCGTGCCAGGAGATGTTCGCTCGTCACCAGGTCCGCGGAGCGCGCCAACGGCGCGGCCGCGATGCCGGCCTGGATCAGCGCCAAGGCGGCCGCTGTCGCGTCACGTTCGGCGGGCGGTGTCGGCGGGGCAGGCTCCACGCCCAGCCAGTCATCCGGACCGGAGCAGCGGTAGACCGCGCCTCGGTCCGCCCCGCGGGAAGATGCTGCCAGCTGTTCGGCGAGCAGCGGCTCCGCCATCGTCCAGAGCATGGCCTCGATCATCGAAAAGTCGACCCGCGCCACGGCGCCGGACCGGCGGCACCAGAGGCTCGCAGCGGTGATGAATGCGAGCATCAATCCGCACATCGGGTCGAGCCAGGCCATGCCCACGCGCGGCGGCACGCCGGGGTGGCGGTTCAGGCCGGCGAATCCGGCATAACATTGTAGCAACGTCCCGTAGGCCACGGCGTGCGACTCCGGACCCGTCCGTCCAAGCCCGGAGGCGGACACATACACCAGCGCAGGATTGATCGCCCTCAGCGCATCGGGGCCAAGGCCAAGCCGGTCCATGACACCGGTCGCGAAATTCTCCACCAGCACGTCGGCCCGGGCGGCGAGGGCCTTCGCCACCACGATCGCCTCGGGTCTCTTGAGGTCCAGCACGATGGCGCGTTTTGCCTGGCCGAGGACGCTGTGCAGTTCCGAGGCACGACCGGGATCGCCGCGTCCGGGCGCCTCGATCTTGATCACCTCCGCCCCCATCGCCGCCAGGTAGCGTGTCGCCGTCGGCCCTGCGATCACCCAGCTGAAATCGAGCACGCGGATGCCTGAGAGCGGCAGTCCGGATGGGGCCTGTGGCGCACCCGTCCGGGCGTCGAACGGCTTGTCTGACACCGTCTCCGGCCGCACCGTCACGTTTGCACGACCGAACTCCGCCGGACGTGGCGGCAGGCCGCGATCGGAGCCTGCGGGCCTGTCGACGCGATCATCCGTGGCCACATGCAGGCCGAACGGTGAGCCGGGGACCTGTACGGTCCGCCCTGATAGCGTCACCGTGCGGAAGAAATCCCGATGCCGAAGCTGCGCCGACCCGAGGTGTTCGGCCGGTTCGCGAAGCGGGAAGCTTGGAACATGCGCGCTCTGGGCGGTCTCGGCGATCTGCTGCTTGGTCTTGTCTCGGCTCCAGTTCGACATCAGTGCATGCAGCGCGTCCCAGTTGGCCACGCGGTCCGGCTTGGTGGCGAAGCGGGGTTCGCGGCCCCATGCGGGTGAACCCATCGCCTCCAGCCACGCCGTCCACTGCCGATCCTCGCGCGGTGAGATTGCCGCATAGCCGTCGCTGGCGGGCAGGATACAGACGGTCGCACCGTTGCCGTCGGCCACTCGTCTGCGCGACCAGCTTGCCCCGGTCTGGCCGGCGCGCGACAGTTCCGTCATCGCCAGCGTCGCCAGAGCTTCATGGATCGAGACGTCTACGACCGCGCCGGCTTCGCTGGCCAGTGCCGCGTGCATACCGGCGCAGGCTGCGGCAAGGCCCCCCAGGAACGCCGATTGCTCACCGACCGGCCGCATCGGCGCCTCGGCAAGGTCGTCGACCTGTCCGGTCAACATGCGGGCGATGCCGCTGGCGAAGAACAGCGTAAGGTCGGTGGCCGGTTCCTCGGCACGTGGTCCGGACTGTCCGAACGGGGAGATCAGCACGATCGCCGCGCGGTGGTTGCGCCGCCGCAGTGCCGGAACGTCCTGGCCGGCGCGTCGCAGCGTCGCCGGGCTGCCTTCGCAGACGATCAGATCGGCGCTTCGCCAGGCCTCGGCGGCCGCGGCGCCGTTGCCGTCCGCTGTGGTATCCCCGCTCGTGATGGCGCCGCCGGATGTGGGATCTTTGCCATTCGCGTTCGCCGAAAGGCCGGCCGCACCATCCGGGGTGCCAACGCCGGCGCTGAGGGCGTGCTCCGCTGTGAGCGCGCCCGCCTCGCCGGGCCCGAAGCCGCGATTGAGGTGTTCGGCCAGCGCCGTTGACCGGTCCGCACCGACGCGGGAGACGGTTGCTCCGACGTCGGCCAGCAGGCGTCCACAGGCCGCGGCCGCGAGGCCGGGCCCGATCTGCAACACGCGAAACCCGTTCAGCACCGTCATCCGGGACTTCTCCGATATCAGCCGGAAAACGATGCACGCGGGTGAGGCGGTTTACAAATCCGGCGACGCTTGCGCCGGAGCGTGAAGAGGACGGCAGAACCTGCTTCCACGGACATCAAAGAGTGCAGGCTCCTCGTACGGGTTTGATCGTTCACCGCTGAACGATCACCGCAACCGGTCCGCCTCCATCCGGGCCCTGGTGTTCCGCACCACCGGACACGAACAGATCGGTCCGCCCCACGACCCCGGCCAGCACACCGCCGACCAGCGCGCGCGCGTGGCGTGTGGCATTGATATCGCTGTCGTCCAGCATGATGTGGCGGGCGCCGCGGATCCGACCGCTACTGGACGGATCCGCCTTCGCCAGCACCGCCAGCAGTTTCTCGCGGGCCCTCTCGTCCAGCTGTCCGGCCGCGGGCAGCCCGGCATCGGCCAGCGCGCCCGCCACCGCCGGCAGATCGATCGCATCCTGCATCACGCGATGGCAGATGATCGCGTCACTGGCCCAGGCCTCGCTGTTGCCCAGCACGATGACCTCGTTGTGCATCAGTTCGATCCCGGCCGAGGTGCTGGCGCGGCCGGACCAGAGGTCGAGTCGCTGGCAGACCACGCTGTCGTCGAGGTTCTCGCGCGCGACTTCGCCCAGAGCGAGTGCGACGCCCAGCGCGGAGGCGCCGCGTGAATAGCCCATCGACTGATAGGTGTCGCTGGTGGCGACCGTGTGGCCGCGCGATGCGGCCTCGAGAATGCGCTCGCCGGTCAGCAGAGGGCATTTGACCTGCACGTAATGGACGTCCTCCGGCCGGGTTATCCCCGCCTTCACCATCGCCTGGCCCACGGCATCGGCCGTTGCCTCGATCTGGGCCATTCGCCCGATATCCTCCGGTTGGAATGCCGGGGTGAACGCCGTGCCGATGCCGAGGCCGCGGCTGGGCGCGGTTTCGGTCCGCCGCACCTCGCTCTCGGTGAACACCAGCAGATGTGGGGACAGTCCCCCCTCGGTTCCGCCCGACATGACCATGGCGATCTGCCGGCCCACCTCAGCGGGATCGCAACCGAGCGGCGCGGCGAGGGCGTGCTGAAGGGCGGTCACGGCATAGGCGCGCGTAAAGTCGTTGACGCAGCCATTGCCCTCGGTCTTGCCAAAAATCGCGCGGATGTCTTTGGCGGCAACCGCGCCGGAGGCGATCAGCGCCAACACGCCGTCGGTGTCGGCGGGATGGGCCGTGGGCGTCCGAAAGACGTCGCAGCGCCGCACGCTGTCACGATTCATGGCGGTTCTCCGTTCCTGTTCCCCGCGTTCAACCACAACGCTCCTTCGCGGGCCATGCCGAACGGCACGGGAGGAGACGTCCGGCAGGTGCACAGCCACCTAAGGCCGGGGGCCGAACGCCGGAGGGGCGGTTGAGCCTGTCATCCGCCCGTCAGGACCGCGCCGCGGCTCAGCGGCAAGACATGCGTTATGGTTGCCTCGGGCGCGGAAGAAGCGATGCTTGCGACGGTGGTGTTGCCTCACTCTGGTGGGCGTGCACCGTCATGGAGTGGCGCGGGCGACGGGACTTCGCCCAAGGCCGGCGATGTCCGGACGGAGACGCCGGCCGAGTTCTCCAGCCGGCGGAGGCGCCGGGACCGCGGGTCTGCAGCCCCCGTCAGGCCGCGGTCGAGGCACGCGCCGCGGCGAGCTGCTTCATCGCCTCCTCAAGGCCCAGGCGCATTTGGGCGAACGTGCTGTTCGCCGGCGCCATCAGCCGTTCGAAACCTAGAAAGTGCTGAGCAAGATGCAGGGCGTCGTCACTGACCCGCCCGGTTCCAGCGGAAGCCTGCAACAACTGATAGAAGTCCCGCGTAAGCGGACTGAGGCGCATCGCGCCGATGGGCGCGTCGTGACGCAGGCCGCCGTCGACGACGTCAGCCACCGCGGCTTTCAGTTCTGGATCGGCCGGAAGCGTCGGCGCGTCCGTCAGTGCTGCCAGTTGCGCGAGAATTGGGCCGGGATCGTCGAACCACGCCTCATATGGGACGATACAGACCGGCGCGGTGCCGATTGCTGCCACGGCATGCGCGGTATAGACCATCCAGCGGTACTCGCTGTCGTCATAGGCGAACTGGTCGCGGTTCGCGATCGATCGACCGACCTGCCGCGGATCGCGCACGCAAACAACATAGCGCGGCTCCAGGCCGAGGTCCGCGAAGATCTCCCGCCACATTGGCATCATGCGACAGGTCCTCGGATCCTTGAACCCGAAGCGCGGGCTCTCGCCGATTCGATGCCGCAGCCACGCCGTCAACTCGTTGCGTATGGCACGAACCGCGGGCTCCGCCCACCACCCAGGAGCGAACGCATGAGCGTGCAATGGGCTGTAGTAGTCGCGATCCAGAAGCTGAAGAATTCGATCGTGGGCGTTAACGATCTCCTGTCGCTCCCAGTGCCCTTTCGGGGCGTCCACCTTTCGGTAGATGCCGTCCGCCATGTCTAGACCCAGCATGCTGAGGATATGGGCGCACAGTGACGTACCACTGCGATGCATCCCGAGGACGATCGCAATCGGTCGCCGCCTCGGGTACTCGGTTCTGACAATGGGGGACAATCCAGGCCTCCTTACACGACGGAGGCAGGGGCTTTTGTCAGCATCGCATGAACCGCCCCGACACGCGATCGCAACAGCTCATTGGAGCCGGCGAGATCGGTCCGACCGACGAACGACTCGATATTTTGACGGGAACCGAAGACGCTGTCCCGATCAACGACATCTGTCCGCAGGTAGTGCAGGACCGCGATGTCCGCTGCATCCTCCGGGAACGTTGTTTCGAAGGAAACCTGATTTGGGAAGTTGAATCTCATCGGTATCAGCTGCTTGCGGACACCGGTCTTGTACATCATCAGTGTAAACGCGATCTGGTCGAAATAGAACGTGTCCAGCACGGACCGGACCGCCGCGAGGGCCGGAAGGGCGTGGGCAGCCATCCGATTGAATGCCTCGCCTGTCCCGATGACCATGCCGCTGTTGAAGTACGCCGGCGAATAACGCCATGCCGCCTCGGTGAACATATGCCCCCAGCCGCTGTGCTCGAACTCCAGCGCCGGCGTGGGCAGGTCGAACGCTTGGAACATGCGCTCCCACCATTGCGCGTGTGATCCGCCGGCGACGCCAGGAAATGGCGGCAGATGGGTCATGACGCCGCCGACATCGAGCGGGCCGTTCAGCAGGCCGATGAGGTCGGATAGCCCGCGGCAAAAAAGGATGTCGGCGTCGGCAATGATGACGTACTGGGAGGTGAATCCAGTCCGGAAGCGGTCCATCATCGTCGACACATAAGGATTGTTGGTATGGTACCATGTCTCGAAGAACCGAGGGTTCACCCAGCGCCATTCGATGCCCTCGTCGCGCGCCCAGGGCAGAAGCCGGTCGAGATCGCAGGGGGGCGACGGATCGCCGACCGTGACGACGAACCTGCTGAAGGCGAAGTCCCCCCCCAGACTGCGCAGAGACTTCGCTAAGTAGCGGACTCGGTTGAAGAAAAACGGGCGAGGGCTGATCGGGACGTGAACCTCGATGTAGTTCTCTTGCACCCAAATCTCCCTTCCGGAATGCCGTGACGACCGCGATCACAGGAGCTGGTGTCATCGCGCGCCGGCATCTGTTAACGCCGACCCGTTAAAATTGGGTTAACCCCGTATGTAATCCGGTCACCCAGCGCCTGGCGCAGAATGACCGCCTGGCTCCGGCTGGTGAACTTGCGATACCCGGCAAGTCCGATGGCCGCCCGCGCGGGCGCGTCCGCCGCCAGTTCAGCCACCCTGCCGGCAATATCCGAATAGCGGGCAGTAACGAATGCCCCGTCCAGATCTGCATCAATCTGCTCACCGGGGTTGAGTTCGCTCACAACCGCCTTGGCGTTCGCGAGAAGATAGGAAACCCGAACGACCTCGAACGCCCCCGGCGCATACGCATGCAGGTTCAGGACAATCTTCGCGCGCGCGATCAATGCGTCACGTTCGGTGCCATACACTCCGAAAGCATGATGCAGCGTCAGGCCGCGGGACTGTATCTCGTTGAAGATGGCGCCCCGTCTCGCCGAGTAGGATCCGCAGAACAGGACATCGATATCCTCCCTCGCCTGCGGCGGGATCCGGCTGAATTGCGGCACATATCCGAGTGGCACATAGCGCACGTCCCGACCCAGGAGGCTCTGCAGCGTGCGGGCGTTGTCGAGACTGTAGTCCCAGACGATCACGCGGCTCAGGAGCGCCAGGTAGTGACCCTTCATCCAGTCGGAACTGGTGTGCTCGCTGTTATAGACGATGGTCCCGTCCGGCACCTCGTCGCAGAGTTCGGGCGGCAACAGATGTGCTCCGATCAGGATCGCATTGTCCCCGATCCCGTCCTGCACATCGCCGAGGCCGACGTTCTGGTCCAGTTGCCTCAGGCCATAGAAGACCGCTTCGACCAGCTCCTGCAGGGCGGCGACATGAACATACCCGGGGACCCGTGGCACGACGACGGTCC
>DASWON010000061.1:0-6031 GCA_036398735.1 Rhodopila sp. | reverse complement strand
AGGCCGGCCTGTCCGACCTCGCCGACGACGACTTCAGCCCGACCTACCTGCGCAACGCCACCGCCTATGGCTCCTCGCCCCGGCTGCGGGCCGACATCGTGGTGAACAACCTGACCGGGACGGCCTTCACCCAGGGTGCGGTCCGGCTGCAGTCCGACGGCAGCCCGTGGCGTCCGCTGGTGCACGTCGAAGACATCGCGCGCGCCTTCGCCGCGGTGCTCGACGCCCCGCGCGAGACCGTGCACGACCAGGCCTTCAACGTCGGTCGGGACGAGGACGTCGTCCAGATCCGCACCGTCGCCGAGCAGGTCAGCGAGGTCACCGGCGCCCCGGTCACCTTCGCCGCCGGCGCGGGCCCCGACGCCCGGAACTACCAGGTCGACTTCACCAAGATCGGGCGGCTGCTGCCGGCGTTCCGTCCGCAGTGGACCACCCGGCAGGGCATCGAGGAGATCTGGGCCGACGCCCAGGAACGCGGCCTATCCTGCGCGCTTCGGCGGCGCAGATCGCCGACCAGGGCGCCGGCAATGTCGTCATCAGCCCCATGTCGAGCGAAGTGCAGCGCCTGGTCGAAGCCAATGGCAGCAACTACGCGACCGAGAAGGCCAACCTGGCCACGCGCCTGAGCGGCCCGGCGTTCAACCTCGGCACCGCGACGGTGAGCCCCGCCGATGTCGTGGGCGACGTCAACAAGCTCACCGGCGCCGAGCAGTACGACGTGCTGTTCGAAGGCAACGCGCTGGCCAGCCGCTACGCCTATGCCACCAGGAAACTCGATCGTGGCGACAAGTACCCGGACAACCTCGCTGTCACGGGCGGCGATCCGCGCCTGGCCAGCCTGGCGGGCGTGAGCTCGGCCACCGCCGTGACGCCGACCCAGACGCAAACGCCGATCACCTTCGCGCAGGCACAGCAGGCCGCGTTCAATATCGAAGGTGTGCCGGCCTACGACAACATCTTCATCATCATGGAAGAAAACAAGTCGACGGACGCCATCCTGCAGAACCCGCGTGCGCCGTACATCAACCAGCTGCTCAGCACCTACAACCAGCTGACCACCTATTACTCGACCGGCAACCCGTCCGAGCCGAACTACACCGCGCTGGGCGGCGGCGACGACAACGGCATCACCGACGACAACTGGTTCGGCTGCGGCGCCGTGGGCACCTACTCGATCAAGGACGTCGCCTTCGCGGGCGGCACCGCCTCGGACGGCCAGCCGCTGCCGCCGACCGGCGTGATCCCGCCGCAGGACGGCAGTCACCTCGCTGGTTTCAGCACCACCGCCGGCAACCAGTGCAGCACGACGCCGACGGGCGGCACCGTGCACAACCTGCAGAGCGACAACCTGTTCTCTCTGTTGTCCAAGGTCGGCCTGACCGCGCGCACCTACAGCGAATCGATGAACCCGGGTCAGGACGCGCGTTCCGACAGCGTTGGGCAGGCTGTCGCCGAAAACTATAGCGGCACCGACATCGACGGCACCACGGTCACCGACACTGCCGGACCTTACACGCTGCCGGGCGGCCTGTACAAGGTCAAGCACGGTCCGTCGATGGCCTACCAGACGGCGCGCCTCCTGCCGGAGTTCTTCGCCGACAACCGCACGATCTTCGGCACGCAGTACACCGAAGCGGACTGGAAGAGCACTTCGCCTTATGCGGTTGCCAACGGCGGAACCTACGACACGTCGAACTGGATCTACGATCAGTTCAGCAAGGATCTAGCCGCCGGCGACGTGGGCAGCGTCAACTTCATCGTGCCCGACCAGTGCGACGACATGCACGGCGTCGGTCCCGACGCGGAGTCCTGTAACGGCGGCGCCAACGGCAACAACGGCCAGAACGCCAGTATTACCCGCGCCGATATCTACCTGAACAAGGTGGTCACCGCGATCCAGAACTCGGCTCTGTGGAAGAACAAGCAGAAACGCGTCGCGATCGTCGTGATGTTCGATGAAGGCGAAGGCTCCAGCACCTCGTGCTGCGGCTGGAACGCGGGTGGCGTAGGCTCCGGCGACGCTCCGCTGACGGTGGACGCGACGACCGGTGCATCGACGAGGACGACGGCGCCGGCCAACTACGACCAAGGCAATAACGGCCATGGCCAGTCGATCTTCAGCGTCATCACCAACCAGCAGGACGTTGGCACGGCGCCCAAGGGCATCGTCGACAGCGACGCCTACAGCCACTTCTCGCTGGTGCGCACGCTGCAAGACATGTTCCAGATCGCCGATCCGGCTGTCGATGCCTCGTATGTGAACCGCGCGAAGTACACGGAAGCGTTCATTGCCAGCAACATCATGAACCTGCCGGAGTTCGCCAGCAGCAGCGACACGCACTTCGACTCCGTGCGCCCGATCAACCACGCCTACACGATCCCGGCCGGCTACACGCAGAAGCTGAACCCGGCTGACATCACGGGCATCATGAATCCGGTGACGGGTACGCTCGACGGCGTCGTGACGCCGAAGGTTGGACCGGACGCAAACCAGAAGAACATCTGGGCGCTGAAGTAAGCGCCTGAGCGGTTCGAACGGTAAGCAGCATCAGCTAACGGGGAGGGCGGTTTCGGCCGCTCCCCCGTCTGCTTTTTATTGAAATGGTAAGGAAAAAGCGATGCGCAAGTTTTATGCGGGCATCCTGTGTGCCGCTTTGTCGGTCCTGTCGGCATGCGGAGACGGGGACGACAACTCACCCCAGCCTTCGGGGACTGGCAGTACGACCTCCACGACGACGTCGAGTTCGACGCCCGCCAGCACGCTGAGCCTTGCCGCCCAGGTCGGCCAGCATCTGTTTTTCGACAAGACGCTTTCCGGCGGCAAGAATATGTCGTGCGCGACGTGCCATGATCCCGCGTACGCCTACGGTCCGCCCAATAGCCTGGCGGTGCAGCTGGGGTCCGATCCGTCGCAGTCCGGCGTGCGCGCCGTGCCCTCGCTGCGCTACAAGGACATGACCCCCGCCTACGGCGACGACTCCGACAATCCGGATGGCGTCTCGCAGAACGCGCCCGGCGGCGGTTTCATGTGGGATGGCCGCGCCGCGACACTGGCCGATCAGGTCGCGTTGCCGCTGCTGAACCCGATCGAGATGAACAATGCCTCGAAAGCCGCCGTGGTCCAGGCCGTGCAGAACGCCTCCTACGTGGCGCTGTTCCAGCAGGCCTTCGGCGCGAACGTGTTCAACGACACCGACAGCGCGTTCGCCGATGTCGGCAATGCGATCGAGGCCTTCGAGCATGAAGACAGCAGCTTTCATCCCTATTCGAGCAAATACGATCTTTACGTCCACAACAAGATCGGCGGCACGCTGACGGCGGCCGAGAAGCGCGGCATCATGATCTTCAACAGCGGCACCATCGCCAACTGCTCGGCCTGCCACTACGCCGGCGCCAACTTCAACGGCAGCCAGGGCCTCATGACCGACTTCACCTACCAGGCGATCGGCGTGCCGCGCAACGACGCGTCGATCCCGGGCAATCCGTCGCCGATCCCGGCCAACCAGGATGCCACCCACTACGACATGGGCCTGTGCGGGCCGGATCGCACCGACCACGCGCCGGGCACGGCAGGCATCGCCACGCCCGATCCCTATTGCGGCTTGTTCAAGGTGCCCACCTTGCGCAACGTGGCGACCCGCGGCGCTTTCTTCCACAACGGCGTGATGCATTCGCTGACCCAGGTCGTGCACTTCTACAACACGCGCGACACCAATCCGGAATACTGGTATCCGGCAACCGGCGGCAGCGGCGCGCCCACGGCCAACCCGAGCTACGCCCTGTTCCCGCAATCCGTGCCGGGCGCCACCGTGCAGAAGTTCAACGATCTGCCGGTGGCCTACCAAGGCAATATCGACGAAGAGATCCCGCTGGGCACCGGCGACGGCGGCGACAATACCTTGGGCAGCGGCACGGCGCCCAGGCTGCCGGGGAGCACGCCCATCATGAGCGAGCAGGACGTGCAGGATGTGGTCTGCTTCCTGAACATACTGAGCGATGGGTACAAGCCGCCCGCGACGCAGCCGACCAGCGGTACCTGCGTGAACTGATTTTTTTATTGAACTGATCTTTTCTCACCGATTCATCCACAATGAAGCCTCTTTCCAAACCCGCGCGCGGCGCGGGCATTGCAGCGTCTCTTTTCGCGGCTGCCCTGCTTGCCGGCTGCCACAGCAAGACCGAACCCGATATGGAGAATTTCACCAGCACGATCAACAGCTATCTGGCCGAACGCGGCCACCTGTGCATGGCCAAATACGATTGGCCCATCGACGTGACGACCGCCGACAATGCCATGCATAGCCGCGATTCGGTGCAGATGCCGGTGCTCGAAAAGCTCGGGCTGGTCAAGGAAACGGACACGACGGTCGAGCGCGTCACGGGCGAGGACGGCGCCAAGACCACCTTGCAAGCCCACCGTTACGAGCTGACGGATGAAGGCCAGAAGTACTACATCCACAAGCCGGTCGTGGTGGCGACGGCTTCGCAGTCGGTCACGCACCCGGCGGATTTCTGCGTGGCCACGCTGACGCTGGACAAGGTGGTCGGCTGGGACGCGCCGCAAACCCAGGACGGCACGACGAAAACGTCGGTGTTGTTCACCTACAAGATCGACCCGGCGCCCTGGACCCAGGACGCCGACTTCCGGCGCGCGTTCCCCATGGTGGAGCGCGTGGTCGAGGGCGCCGGCACCATGCAGCTGCGCGAAGGCGTGCGGCTGACATCGGACGGCTGGGTGGCGGAGGAATTTTTCCAGCGATGATCGTTGAATTCTCCAACGCGGTGCGCGACTGGATTGTGCACAACCTGATGCGCGGCTGTCCGGCCGAGGACGTGGTGCGAGAATTGCTCGGGCAAAAAATCGAGCGGGAATTGGCCGTGGCCATGGTGCAGTCGGTGTCGAACGCGCTGCTCTATGGCGAGCCCATGCCCGAGGGCAAGCTGGCCCTGGGCGCGCCGCCGCCGCAGTACGTGCCCGACCCCAGCCGCCTGTCCACGGCATCGGTGCTGCGGGCGGGCAACCGGGACGTGCCGGTGTTGACGCGGCTGCAGCGCCCCAGCGCGGCAATGCTGGGCAACGTGCTCGACGCCGAGGAATGCCGGCAGCTCGTCGCGCAAGCCAGGCCGAGGCTGCAGGCCTCCACCGTGACGGACCCGATCACTGGCCTGGACAAGGTGGCCACGCATCGCAGCAGCGAGGGCATGTTCTTCAAGTTGATGGAAACGCCGCTGGTGGCGCGCATCGAAAAGCGCATCGCCGAGCTGACGGGGCTGCCCATCGAGCACGGCGAAGGCTTGCAGATACTGCACTATCCCGTCGGAACCGAGTCCACGCCGCACTTCGACTTCCTGCTGCCGGTCAACGAGACCAACCAGGCCTCGATCGCGCGCAGCGGGCAGCGCGTCGCCACGTTCATCATGTACTTGAACGACGTCGAGGCCGGCGGCGAAACCGCTTTTCCCCATGTGGGGTGGTCGGTATTGCCGCGGCGCGGCCAGGCGCTGTTCTTCGAATACGGCAACGCCAGGCGGCAGACGGATCCGCTGTCCCTGCACGCCGGCGCCCAGGTGCTGGCCGGGGAGAAATGGATCGCCACCAAATGGGTGCGGGAACGGACCTTCGTGCCCGCCAGCTGATTGTTCGGTTGGCTTGCCGGTCGACCCAGAACGCGCCGGGCCGGCGCCTGGCGCCAGAGGCGCTTATCGACCTGACGCGGACATGGCCGCGCGGCGGATCAGAATTCTTCCAGAAAGCGCATGCGGAACCGGCGCCCCTTGATATTGCTGTTGGACAGGCGTGCATACGCCTGCTTGGCGATCTGGCGGTCCAACGCCACATAAGCGCTGAATTCGGTGATGTTGATCTTGCCGACTTGCTCGAAAGCCAGGCCGCCATCACCGGTCAGGGCGCCCAGCAGGTCGCCGGGACGCAGCTTGTCCTTCTTGCCGCCCTGTATGCACAAGGTAATCATGGGCGCGAGCAAGGGGCGGTCGGACTTGGGCCGCAGCGATTTGAGATCGGCCCATTTCA
>DASWON010000060.1:0-2599 GCA_036398735.1 Rhodopila sp. | reverse complement strand
ATTGCCCGGGGCCGCTGGTGCCGGTGGCGGGGGCGAACCACTTCACGGTGCTGGACACGCTGCGGGCCGCGGATGGGGTGCTGACCAAGGCGGCGCTGGGGATGATGGGGTGAGGCTCAGCGTCGGTCCTGCTCCCATGGCGTCGCGACCGGCGTGAGCGAGGCCAGGAGCAGGGCGACGCAGACACAGAGCAGCACAATGTCCTTGAACAGGAACTCCCCGGCCAGATTCCAGGCTATCGGGTCCGTCGAAAGACTCCAATGCACGACGCCGGGCGTGGTGAAGAAGAAGGACCAGGTGATGACGAAGGTCCCCGCCGCGATTAGCGCCCCGAAGGCCGACAGGATCGGATTGAACGCACCGGCGGCGAGCAGAACAGCCGTGCCGAGCTCGATGGTTCCGAGCAGATCGGCCTCGCCCCTGACGCCGAAAACCGACAGCCACGATACGAAGGGACTGTTGCTGATATAGAGAACGATGCCGTTGGCGGATTGCGGCGTGAATTTCTGAATCCCGAAGCACACGAAGATCAAGACCATGACCCACCGCAGGATCGCCAGGAACCAATAGCTGCCAGATCCCTGTTCCGCGATCTTGAAATTCGTTGCCAGTGACAATGCGAGACCCTTTCCTGCGATGTGCCTCTTCTTCGCCCGGCGTCGTCACGCGGTTACAGGCCCTCCACCGATCAAGGCGGATATGGCGCTTGCGGCCTCGCGCAGCTTCACGGCCAGCCCCGTCTCGTCCACGGTCTCGCCAGCCAGGCGCAGCAGCGGTTGGGTCAGCGCCGCGACCGCGCGGCCCGAGGAATCCAGCACCGGGCAACTCAGCGACGTGACGCCGGGCGACTGCGCGTAGGTCGCGAAATCACCACCGTCGCGCAGGATCGGCGCCAGCCGGGCCAACACCGCAGCACGGTCCACCCCGTCATGCCCGGCGATGATGCCGGCCAGCTCCGCGCGGCGGCCGTCGTGCTGGAACGCGGTCAGCACCCGCGCCGAGGGGTAGATCAGCGACAACGGGAACACGGCGCCGAGTTTCACCGTCCAGCCCATCGGCCAGTCCGGCTCGACCTGCGCAACGACCATGAAATGCGAGCCGCTGACCACGCTCAGATGGCAGGAAAGTCGCGCCGCGGCGGCGAGCGATTCCATGACTGGCAGTGCTGCCTGCTGCAGGCGCCGGGTCGGCGGGTACTGGGTGGCCAGGCGGAACAGGCGCAGGGTCAGCGTGTATTCGCCGGTGCGGCGGTCGCGGGCGACATAGCCACGCTGCTCCAGCACCGCGAGCATGCGGAAAATCTCGCCCACGGAGCGGCCGACGCGTTGCGCGACCTGCTTCTGCGTCAGCCCGCCATCCTCTGCGGCGAGCAATTCCAGCACGTCGAGCCCCTTCTCCAGCGCTGGCGCACCTGGACGGACGACCGGGTCACCGGCCTCTTGCTTATCCTTGACTCTCACCCGACGTAGCTTCCACAGTTGAAACCGTAGCGACAAATATAAAATCCGGCGCGCGCCACAAGCCGCCGGGCAACGGAGGAAAACGCTATGGCAAAGCTCTCGCCCGATGCGGCGGCGTTCTATCAGGCGCACGGCTATTACGCCCCCATCCCCGCGCTGTCGCCCGCCGAAGCGGCCACAGCGCGGCAACAGCTGGAGGCGCATGAGGCCGCGCACGGCAAGCTGCGCGGCCCGTTGCGGCACAAGAGCCACCTGCTGTTCACCTGGCTGGACGAGATGATCCGCCACCCGGCGATCCTGGATGCGGTGGAAGGCGTGATCGGGCCGAACATCCTGTGCTGGGGCAGCAGCTTCTTCATCAAGGATGCGCGGGATGCCGGGTACGTCTCCTGGCACCAGGATTCGACCTATTGGGGGCTCGACCCGGCGGATATCGTCACCGCCTGGGTCGCGCTGTCCGAAAGCACGGCGGAAAACGGGGCCATGCGCGTGATCCCCGACACGCACACGATCGACCAGGTGCCGCATCGCGACACGTTCGCCGACGACAACCTGCTCATCCGCGGGCAGGAGATCGCGGTGGAGGTGGACGAGGCGAAAGCGGTGATGCTGTC
The DNA here is from genome assembly GCA_036398735.1 of Rhodopila sp. GTDB lineage: Bacteria > Pseudomonadota > Alphaproteobacteria > Acetobacterales > Acetobacteraceae > Rhodopila. Next base: position 525 of record DASWON010000060.1, on the reverse strand, counting down.
GCTGCAGCCCGGCGAGATGTCGCTGCACCATGTGCGGCTGATCCATGGGTCGGACCCGAACCCGTCGGACAAGCGGCGCATCGGCTTCGCGATCCGCTATCTGCCGACCTATGTGCGCCAGGTCGTGGGTTCGCACGACAGCGCGACGCTGGTGCGCGGTGTCGACGAATTCCGCAATTTCGTACCCGAGCAGCGGCCGGATGCCGATTTCTCCACGGCGGCGCGTGCATTCCATGCGGAGGTCACCGGCTCGCACCAGCAGATCCTGATGCGCGACACCGGGCGCACTGCCGCCGCGTAACGAAAGCGGGCCCGCGCGCCCGCATCCTGCGTCCGCGCGGGCATGACACGACCATCGCGACTGGCCGCATCCCAACAAGGCCGGCGCAGGGGAGGCCGATCATGTTCAAGAGTCTGCGCTGGTTCATGGTGTTCCTGCTGTTCCTGGGCGGCGGGATCAGCTACCTCGACCGCGCCGCGCTTTCGATCGCGGCGCCGCTGATCACGAAGGATCTGCATCTCGAT
>DASWON010000059.1:0-12969 GCA_036398735.1 Rhodopila sp. | reverse complement strand
GATCACCTTCCAGATCTCCTCCAGCCCGTCGTGGAAGGTCTGCCGCTCGACCGCGGTGCGAACCAGCTCCAACAGGGCGTCGGCGGCGGCCAGCAGCGCCGTGTCCTCCGCGGTCGCCGCGCCGCGCGGTGGCAGCACCCCGCCGCAGTTGCGTGCGATCAGCGACAGCGACCGCTGCGCCAGATTGCCGAGATCGTTTGCAAGATCAACGTTGATCCGGCTGATGATCGCAGCGTGGCTGAGCGAGCCGTCTGCACCGAACGGCTTCTCCCGCAGCAGGAAATAGCGGATCTGGTCGAGACCGAAGATCTCCGCCAGCTTGCGCGGCTCCACCACGTTGCCCAGGGATTTGGACATCTTCTCGCCGTCCATCAGCCACCAGCCGTTGGAGGTCACCCGCTTGGGCACCGGCAGCCCGGCGGCCATCAGGAAGGCCGGCCAGTAGACCGCGTGGAACCGGATGATGTCCTTGCCGACGAAATGCACGTCGGCCGGCCAGAAGCGCCATCTTGGCGCGGTTTCATCGGGAAAGCCGCAGGCTGTGACGTAGTTGTTCAGCGCGTCCAGCCAGACGTACATGACATGCCCCGGCGCCCCCGGCACCGGGATGCCCCAGTTGAACGTCGTGCGGCTGATCGACAGGTCCAGCAGCCCGCCTTTGACGAAGCTGATGACCTCGTTCCGGCGTGAGGTCGGCGCGATAAAGTCCGGATTTTCCTCGTAAAACCGTAGCAGTCGGTCCTGCCAGGCGGATAGCCGGAAGAAATAGGACGGCTCCTTCACCCACTCGACCGGCGCGCCCGAGGGCGCCACGCGGCTGCCATCCGGCCGGGTCGTCAGCTCCGATTCATCGTAAAATGCTTCATCGCGAACCGCATACCAGCCTTCGTAGTGGCCGAGATAGATGTCGCCGTTGCGTTCGATCCGGCGCCACAGTTCGGCGCACGACACCTTGTGGCGCTCTTCGGTGGTGCGGATCCAGTCGTCGTACGACACCCCCATCTTGTCGCTCATGGCCCGGAAATCGGCCGAGACGCCGTCGGTGAAGGTCTGCGGGTCGACACCCGCCGCCGCCGCCGCCTGCTCGACCTTCTGTCCGTGCTCGTCCGTCCCCGTGAGGAAGAAGACATCGAACCCGTCCAGGCGTTTGAACCGCGCCATCACGTCCGCGGCGATGGAGGTGTAGGCGTGGCCGATATGCGGCGCGCCGTTCACGTAATAGATCGGGGTCGTGACGTAGAAGCTTCGGGTCATGGGTCTTCTTCAATATGAGCCGCCGGGCATGCTTGGCCCGGCGGCGATCGCGTGACGCAGGGAAAGGTTATAACGCGAGATCGCCGCCGCGGGAGTGGGAAGGTAACTGGCATGCCGTCTGCGCAGTCGCAAGCGTGCCGGCCCCGGAGGGCCTTGGCACCGGATGGGTCCGAACCCGGGGCATCCGGCCCCGCCCTGCCCGGTCCGGCGCGACCGTCCCAACTCCGGTCCGCGCTGCCCCGGTCGGCGCTGCCCCAGTCGGCGCTGCCCCAGTCGGCGCTGCCCCAGTCGGTGCTGCCTCGATCCGGCGCGACCATCCTAACTCCGGTCTGGCGCGACCATCCTAACTCGGGTCCGGCGCCACCATCTCAGCCGGGCCGATGTCTGAGTTCGCCGCGCTCGCCCGTCCGGCCGTGTTCTCCCAGCCGCCTTGCTATCCCGATCAGATGTGCTGTCCGGATCCGCCCTCCATCCCCGGCATGCCCGTCCCGAAGCCCGCTGTCCTGAGTTCACGCCCCTCCCGCGACAGCCCGACCGCCTGCGCTCGCCCGGCGCGGCGACAAGCCCGGTGTTCCGCGTCTGCCACCGTCCTGAGCTCGCTGCGTCTCCGCCGCTGTCCTGAGGCCGCCGTGCCGATCGGAATTGTCCTCCGCCGGGCTCAGTGCGTCCCGCTCAGCATCCCGATCCCGGCGACGATCGCCTGGCGTTTGTCCAGCGCGAACCGCTCGGTCTCGTCCTGCAGCCGCGTGAGCCCCTGCCACAGCTCACCCCAGGCATCCAGCGGCCGCAGTGCCACCAGACGCTGCTGGTCAGGGTCCGCCCTGCCCCGCACCGCCTCACGCACCGCGGCCGCGACGCCAGCCCGCATCAGGTCCATGAACGTCGAAAACCCGGTCTCGCTGCGACCCAGGAAGTCGGCGATTTCATAGCCGCGGGAGATCGGCACCGCCGGCATGTCGGACAGCAGCTTGTCGACCAGCATGGCGATCTTGAGCCCCTCATCCTCGGCCAGCATGATCGCCCGGCCCGGTGAGCCTTCGGCCAGGGTGATCAGCCTCCCGCGCTCGTCCGCATCCAACGTCGGCAGGTACTGCGTCAGCAGCGCTCCCATCGGCTCGTCCGCCAGCGGCATCAGGCGCAACCGCCGGCAACGGCTGCGGATTGTCGGCAGCAGCCGTCCCGGCGCTGAACACACCAGCAGCAGGATCGCCCGCGGCGGCGGCTCCTCCAGGATCTTCAGCAGCGCGTTCGCCGAGGCCTGGTTCAGCTCCTCCGCGCCATCGACCACGACGACGCGCCAGCCGCCCTCGGCCGGCGTCAGCGACATGAAGCCGTTGATCCGCCGCACGTCCTCGACGGCGATCTGGGTCCTCATACGCTTGGTCTTCTCGTTGAAGACACGCTCCACGGTCAGCAGATCGGCGTGCGAGTTGGCGGCGACGCGGCGGAACACCGGATCGGCGGGATCGAGCGCCAACGAATTCACGTCCGGATGTCCCTTCGGCTGGCCGGCCAGCAGGCGGCGTGCGAAGCGATACGCGAGCGTGGCTTTGCCGACGCCTTCGGGTCCGGTGATCAGCCAGGCGTGGTGCATGCGACCGGCGCGGATGGCGTCCAGGACGGTCGCTTCGGCCTCGGCATGGCCGAGCAGGATGGGGTTGGCGCGAGGTTCGGGGGCGGGCATGGCGGGATCATAGCGCGGCATGGCGATGATCGGGGAGTGGGAATCCGGCCCCCGCCGCGACCGCCATCACGCGGCGTAAATATTACGGTGAAGTAAACAGATTGGCAGGCTCTTCCGTGCGGTTCGCTGCTGCCCTCGGCGCGGCCGGGCATCTGACCCGCGGCACGCGCCGCCGACCAGGCCGGCTGCGGACCGCGGGCTGCCAACGATTTCGGGCTGGATTTGCACCGTCATTGCCGCCGGTCGGTTCGCCGCCGGATTGCTCACAAGTCCGTCAATGGCGGCCCGGGCGGGAACCATCGGCGGCGTCATGCCGCTGCTCCTGCGCAACAGTCAGGAGCAGATCATGGGGAACGAGGAAATAGTCGAGTTGCTGGGTCGGGCGGCGGCCCTGGAGTACGCGATCGGGTCGGTGATCAGGCACCTCCCGACTGATGCGCGCGAGGCCGTTCAGGAGGAGATACGGCTGTTCCTTGAACGAAGCGACCTCAAGCACGACTCCGGGAAAGCCACCGCCGCTGCGGCAAGGAGCATCCTGAAGGAGTCGGGCGATGTCGCCTAGGGATCGAACCTGACGGACCGAACCGTCAGATGTGCCCACGACGCGATGTCGGACAACGCCACGCGGACGCGGCCGCTCGCTGCATGTCCGCAACACGCTCGGCGTACATGCTTGATCGACGGCACGCCCGGCGAGGACGCTCGATCTTCGCCACGCCCGGCACTCTCGTTCTTCGCCACGCCCGGCACTGGGGAGCCGCTCCCCGGAGCCGACCAAGATGGGAGCCGGGTGCCGACGCGTCCCGCCGACACAGGCGCATGTTGGAGGGGCCCCCGGAGCCGACCAAGGTGGGGGAACCGGCTGCTGACGCGTCCGCGGTAGACGTGATCATGATCACGGGTCGCTCCGCGCGGAGCGACCGAACTTAGCGGGGGCCGCCGTCGGTCAGACTATCGCGCCATCGCACTCGGAGGGGCACCGGGCGGCGGGCCGGGAGGGCTGCCGGGTTGCGGCGCGGTCATCCCCGGCTGGGTTGGCGCGACCATCTGCGTCCCACTCGGGGCCCGCGGCTCCACGCTGCCCCGGTAGTTCTCATTCGACTGGTTGGCGTTCAGCCCGTCCACCCGGCTGTCACCTGTGTCGTTGCCGGCGTCGTTGCGGTGGTCAACGTTGCCGTACGGATCGCCGGCGTTGGCGGCGAACGCGACCGACGGGCCCACGGTGATTGCGGCACCTGCTCCGATCACGACAAGTCCAGCGGCTACCAGGATCTGTTTCATGCCAGTCTCCTAACGATACGTTCAGCAGGGAACGCGCGACTCCGTCATCGGGTGCATCTACATTCGATCACGTTTCGAGTTCAGGGGCCGGCATCATGACCGGCGCGGTGCCACGGTGATTGGAATCATGATGCAGCCGCCCTGCGGCTTGTGACTGCGGATATGGCCTGTGGTTTTCGTCTCGTTGCTTGTGCTTTGCGGCTTGTGCTTTGCGGCTTGTGCTCTGCGGATTGCGCTTGCGGCTTGGCCGAACTTGGGGGGCAAGTTTCGGAAGTTCGGGCTGCAAGTCGCGGGGGCGCCGGGCGAGCTGCTCGCTCGTGTGCTCGCTCTGTGATGACACAGAAATTGGCTATCCCGCGGTGTTTCCGGTCCGGTGAGAGTGCCCTGTCCCGATAGGCCGGGAGAATTCTATTGCTTCAGCTATCTGTCGACGGTTTCTGTGCGCTGGTCGGAGCCGGAAAGCCTGAGGCTGCAACAGGATCACCGCATCATGATGGTGCTTCGGCCGCACGAACGCACCGCGACGCCCAGCGTCGACGAACGGGCTCACGTGGTTGATGTTCAACGACGGTCCGCAACATCCTGAAACTTCGTCAAATGAAGGGCAACGGCCATACGGTGCTTCGACCCCTCCGCATCGAGCCAACGCGATGACGAACGGGCTCACGTGGTTGATGTTCAACCACGGGCCGCAACATCCTGAAACTTCGTCAAATGAAGGGCAACGCCATATGGTGCTTCGACCCCTCCGCGTCGAGCCGACGCGATGGCCGGGCAAAAGCCTGATGCCCGAGAGACGTGTACCAGAGAAATGTGTGCCAGAGAAACTTGCATCGGGCATTGCCCTGCCCCATGTGCTAGCGCATCAGAACATAACACGAACATATATTACAGGAAAAACGTAGGAACAAGAACATAGAATGAAAATAAGTTGCAACGCATAAGCGAATTTCCGCAGCCCGTTTCACCGCTGATGCCCGCTGTGCCGCTGACCCCTGTGCACACGGGACCATCGCCGCTGACATGGTCCCCCGAACTCGCTCACGGCGGCCACGCCGCGGCCAGCGGGCGGCGATGCTACAGACCCTCCACGACGGCCCCACGACGGCCCACGACTGCCCCACCGTGGCCCCCGCGGTGGGGCCGCCCCGCCATACCCCCACCATGGCCCATGGCGGCCCAGGGCAGCCCCCGAACGCAACCCGTGCGCCGATCCGCTTGGCGGCACGGTCGCAGCGAGGCCGTGATGCCAGGGGTCATCGCCACCCATCCGGGCCCATCCTCCAACAGGAATACCCCACGCATGCCGCAACCCAGGCTCGTCGAGCCCGACCCAGCCGCGAACCACCCGTCCGATCCCCTGATGGCCTTCACGCTCGGCCTCATCACCTCGTTCCTGACGACAGGATCCAGCGCCGATCCTGACCTCGCCAGGCTCGTCGCCACCGAAACGATCATGGCCTGCGACGCCAACGGCCACACACAGTTGCTGGCCGTCGCCCAGATTGTCGGCTTTGCGCTTGCCTCCCTGGACAATCTTCGGCTGTCGCTGGATGCCGGACTGCCGATGTCGACGAAAATCAGGCTACGGACCAGTGCCAACGCGCTCTTCCGGTCATCTCAGCGGGCGGCGATGGTACTGCGCGATCAACGAGACCGTGCCATGCCGCCAGGAGACGAATCGGCTGAGCCAGCCCCTTCGGACAGCAGGGCCAATCCGGTGGAAGCACCGCGCCGGGCGGCGAGCGTGGTCGGCCTCCCGCACCCTCCCTACCCCGACGCCCCTCTCCCGCACTCCTCCCTCCCCGAGATCCCCATCACGCCGCCGTTTGTCGCGCAGCCCTCAGTGACGCAGTCCTCCGCCACGCAGTCCTCCGCCACGCAACCCTCTGCCGCGCAGCCCTCAGTCAAGCAATCCTCTGCCGCGCGGTCCTCCGTCACGCGTTCCCCTGGCCCGGACCTACAAGTGTCGCACGCCGAACCACCTGCCAAACCGACCGCGGCATCCCGCGCGGTGTCCTCTGCTGCACCCGCTGCGGTATCCCCGGCAGCATCCCGCGCTGTTTCCACGGGGCCAGCCCTTGGATCGCCCCTTGCGGCATCCCCGTCAGACGAGGGACGCGATCCGGCATGCGATCTGTCCTGGGCACACGCGATGACCGACGTCGCCGCGGGATATTGCGCCGAACTGGCCGCCATCGGGCCGGCTCAGCGTCGGGCGCATCTCGCCCGGATTGATGCCCTGACCGACACCGCGCGAACGCTGAGTCGCGGCGATGTGCCCCTCAGGTCCCAGCTGCTGACCTCGGTGTGGCAGCATGCCTGACGCGACGCGCCTCGGCTCCGGCGATTAACTTCTGGACCGGGGCGCCGGCTCCCGGCGCTGCACCCCGCGATCGGATATCATGCCGGCCGTCCCGGTTGTGGTGGTATCGGAATGGATCCGCCGGCCCCGTCCGGCCGCCGAAATTCGGCGCGGGCGGGCCACCGAGCGGCGGCGGGGCTGACCGCGAGGTGCGGCCAGGGGCATCATTGTCGGCCGCGGTCACACCTGCCATCGGCAACGCGCCGCTCCGGCACCCGGCCGTCCCATGCCCCGTGCGGCAGAGGCCCACATCCCTCACGCCTCGCGGTGACATCATCGACCGACGATCCGTATTACGCCGCCTCGCCCGCACACCACCCACTCGCCCAGGCCCACTGGAAATTGTATCCGCCAAGCCAGCCGGTGACATCGACCGCCTCGCCGATGACGAACAGGCCCGGGACCGCGTTTGCCGCCATCGTGCGCGACGACAGATCGCGCGTATCGACCCCGCCGCACGTCACCTCCGCCTTTGCATACCCCTCGGTTCCGGACGGCGTGACCCTCCAGCCCGATAACTGCGATGCCACCGCCCCGAGCACCCGGTCCGGCACGTCCGCGATGCGCGCCCCTAGAAAGCCGGTCAGCAATGGGGCGCCCCCCGATGCGGCGGCCAGTGGAGCCGCCAGTGGGGCCGCCAGTGGGGCCGCCAGTGGGGCCGCCAATGGACCGGCCACCGATGGGGCGCCGCTCGACGGGGCGGCCACTGGGACGGCCATTGGGGGAGCCACTGGGGCAGCCACCAATGGGGCAGCGGATGGGGCAGCCAGCGCGGCGGCCAGGCGCGCCGGCATCACCTCGGCCAGCACGCTGCCCAGTCCGGCTTTGGGCCGCGCCCGCTTGCGCTCGAGCAGAAATGCGGCGGCATCGATGTCCGGTAGTAGGTTCAGCCGGATCGGCCCCTGTCGCCAGTACGAGGAGATCTGCAGGATCGCGGGACCCGATAGTCCGCGATGGGTGAACAGAGTCGCCTCACGGAACGCGTGCCGGCCGATCGCGGCGGTGCTGTCCAACGACAGTCCGCTGAGCGGGCGCATCAGCGCCAGCAGTTCGCCCTCGAACGCCAGTGGAACCAGTCCGGGCCGGATCTCCGTCAGACGCAGCCCGAAGCGTCGGGCCAAGTCATATGCGAGGCCGGTGGCGCCCATCTTCGGGATCGACAGCCCGCCGGTGGCCAGCACGAGGCTGCCCGCGACGAACCCCGCCGCCGCTCCGGCTCCGCCCGCGGCGGGGTCGGTCTCCACCCGGAACCGGTCGGCTCGGCTGACCTCGAGGATGCGATGTCCCAGCCGCAGATCGACCCCGGCCGCGGCACATTCGGCCAGCAGCATGGCGACGATCTCGCGCGCCGACCCGTCGCAGAACAACTGTCCCAGCGTCTTCTCATGAAAGGCGATGCCATGCCTGCGCACCAGGCCCACGAAGTCGGCCGGGGTGTACCGGCTCAGTGCCGAACGGCAGAAATGCGGATTGTCCGACAGGAACCGGTCGGGCGCGGTGCCGGTGTTGGTGAAATTGCACCGCCCACCGCCGCTGATGAGGATCTTCGCCCCGGCCGCCGGCGCATGGTCCAGCACCAGCACACGCCGGCCGCGCCGCCCGGCCGAGATCGCGCACATCAGGCCGGCCGCGCCGGCACCCAGGATGATCACGTCGTAGTCACTCATGGGGCCCCGCATCCGCGCGGACGTATCGTTGTTGCGGCGAGGGGACAACCCCGTAAAGCCATCGCGCGGCAGCGATGGCCGGCCGGCAACCCTGGCCAATGGCGTGTCGCCACCACGGGAAGCGATCCTAAAATCTCGCCCGCGGGCGGGCCGGCCCGGTCGACGTCATTGCCCGCCGGGGCGAGGCCGCGCCCCGTCGGCCGGGCGCGAACCAGGCGCCAATCTTGCTCCCCGGGCCTCCAGGGTCTAGAAGCCCGCACCTTTCACCATTCTATCGGCCAATTCTTTCGAACGGATACGAACCCATGAAGCAGCAGGCGAATCTGATCCGCGCCGGCCAGGTGATCGAGCATGAAGGCCGTCGCTGGACGGTGCTGAAGCAGCAGATCATCACCCCCGGCAAGGGCGGCGCCTTCATCCAGGTCGAAATGCGCGACCTGAAATCAGGCAACAAGACCAATGAGCGCTGGCGCACCGCCGACACTGTCGAACGCCTCACCACCGAGGAAAAGGAATACACCTACTCCTACAGCGACGGCATCAACCTCGTGCTGATGGATCCGGAAACCTACGAGGAAACCCACGTGCCGGCGGAACTGCTCGGTGACGCGGCGCCGTTCCTGCAGGACCAGATGCAGCTCGTCGTCGACCTCGTGGAGGGCGAGCCGGTGGCGATCCACCTGCCGTCGTCGGTCGTGCTGGAGGTGGTGGAGGCCGATCCGGTGGTGAAAGGCCAGACCGCGTCCTCCTCCTACAAGCCCGCCAAGCTGTCGAACGGTGTGCGGACCAATGTGCCGCCGTTCATCGAGGCCGGTGAGCGCATCGTGGTCCGGACCGAGGACGCCAGCTACGTTGAGCGCGCGAAGGGCTGATGGCCTTCCGTCTCTCCCCGCACCTGACCGTCATGGCCAACGCCGCCCAGAAGGCGGCAAAGCGGCTGCTGCGCGACTTTGCCGAGGTCGAGCAACTGCAGGTCAGCGTCAAGGGACCCTCCGACTTCGTCTCCCAGGCCGATCTGCGGGCCGAACAGACCTTGAAGGAGGAACTGAACAAGGCGCGGCCCGGCTATGCCTTCCTGATGGAGGAATCCGGCGCCTCCGGGTCCGAGAACTGGTCCTGGCGCTGGATCGTCGACCCGCTGGACGGCACCACCAACTTCCTGCACGGCATGCCGCACTGGGCGATCAGCATCGGGCTGGAGCGGCGGCTGCCGGACGGCACGTCGGAGATCCACGCCGGCGTAATCTACGCCCCCGCGGCGGACGAGATGTTCTGGGCCGAAAAAGGCACCGGCGCGTTCATGAATGAGCGCCGGCTGCGGGTTTCCGCCCGCCGCGAAATGAGCGAGGCCGTGTTCGCCACCGGCATCCCGTTCGGCGCGGTCTCCCCCCTGCGCCGCCAGGCGTTCAGCCGCACCCTCTCGGTGCTGATGCCGCAAGTCGCCGGCATTCGCCGCTTCGGCGCCGCCGCCCTCGACATGGCCTGGCTCGCACATGGCCGCTTCGACGGGTACTGGGAGCTTGGGATCAAGCCCTGGGACATCGCCGCGGGCCTGCTGCTCGTCCGCGAGGCCGGCGGTTACGCCACGGACGTCGGTGACGGCGACCCGCTCGCCACCGGCCACGTCGTCGCCGGGAACCCGACCCTGCACGCGAAGCTGCGCACGGTGGTCGCCGATGGCCTGCAGCCCCCGGCGTCGTAACGCCCACCGGTGAGGCGCGATACGTCGGCCCCAAACCGCGGCCCCGAACGGCGGTCTCGAACGGCAGTCCGGGTATGACACGTCCGGCTGACGCATCGGGCCGTGGTCGTGTCCCGGCTCACGCTTCGCTGCGACCGGATACCGGACTGTTTCGCGCCGATCATGCATCCGCCGGCCCCGCTGCCTCGTTGTCTGGTCGCGTGACCGACGCGGTCGACCGTCGACCCGGCGCGATCATGGTTTGATGCGGGAGCGCGACATGCAGCGGATCGTCGTCCGGCAGGCCGATATCACCACCCTGAAGGTGGACGCCATCGTCAATGCCGCCAATCAGTCGCTGCTGGGCGGCGGCGGGGTTGACGGCGCTATCCATCGCGCGGCCGGGCCGGAGCTGTTGCGCGAATGCCAGACCCTGGGCGGCTGCCCGACCGGCGAGGCGCGCATCACCAGGGGCTACCGGCTGCCCGCCCGGTACGTGATCCACGCCGTCGGTCCGCGCTATCGCGACGGCAAGCACGGGGAGGCGGATCTGCTCGCCGCCTGCTACCGCAACAGCCTGGCGCTGGCGGTCGCGCACGAGGTGAAGACCATCGCCTTTCCCGCGATCAGCTGCGGCATCTACGGCTATCCGATCCCCCAAGCTGCACGGATCGCGGTCGAGACGGTCGGCGACTGTCTCGCCGCCAACGAGACGATCGAGCAGGTCATCTTTGCCTGCTTCGGGTCGGACGTTCTGGAGGCATTCCGCTCGGCGATGCCGTGACAAGCCGACTGCTCTTGCGTCCGTGCGGCGAGCCGCGATCCGGTTGCCTCACCCCGGAGCCCTGATCCACGTGACCCGACCGGCACCCCCGGTCCGACTGCCCCGACCGGCACCCCCGGTCCGACTGCCCCGACCGGGAGCCCCGGTCCACGTGACCCGACCGCGGCCCCCGATTCGCGCGACCCGATTGGGAGCCCCGGTGCGGTCGTCCCGCACGTCATCTGCGTTGCCGCGTGAACGCTGCCGGCAGCGAGACACGCCCGCACCCCTACCGCGGGGCCGACCGCAGCCCATCCGACGAGCCCGGCCGGTCCCCGCGCCCGCGACATCGCTCCAGTCCAAACGTGCCCGTCGCGCTTCCCGGGTCGTGTCGGGTCCCCCGAGCCTCGGCTACCGTGAGCCCGGGTGCGGCGGCGCAGCAGGCTCGGCGGTCCGCCGGCGGCTATGGCACGGGACATGCACGGCGGGCGCCGGAATAGGAGTTGTTTTGCGTGTCCCTACCTCACATCACCCGCCGGGCGGCGCTTGCGCTGCCGGTCGGCCTCGCTCTGCCGTCCATCGCCGCAGCCGAACCGACGCGCGGCGGGACCATGGTCATGATCGTGCATCCCGAGCCGTCGACTTTGGCACACTATGCCGTTTCGGCGGGCAACATCCCGATGATCGCGACGCAGGTCTACGAGGGCCTCGTGAGCTACGACTGGGACCTCAAGCCGATCCCCAACCTGGCGAAATCGTGGGACATTGCGCCCGATGGCAAGACCATCACGTTCAAGCTGCAGGAGGGTGTGACCTTCCACAACGGCGCGCCGTTCACCAGCGCCGACGTGCAGTACAGCTACATGGAGATCCTGAAGAAATACCATCCCACGGCGCCGGTGCTGCTGGCCGAACTGACCTCCATCGAGACACCGGATGCCTATACGGCGGTGTTTCACCTCGCGAACCCGGCGCCCTACATGATGAAGGCGATGGCCGCGCGCGATCTGCCGATCGTCTGCAAGTCGGTGTTCGAGGGCACCGATCCGCTGAACAACCCCACCGCCAACAAGCCGATCGGCACCGGTCCGTTCAAGTTCGGCCAGTGGGAGCGCGGCCAGTATATCCGCCTCGATCGCAATGACAAATACTGGAAGTCCGGACTTCCGTATCTTAACCGTATCGTCGCCCGCTTCATTCCCGACGCTGCCACCCGTTCGGCGGCAATGGAAACCGGCGAGGCGCATTTCGCCGGATACAGCGCCGTCAACTACGCCGACCTCGCCCGGATGAAGCAGAATCCGATCCTCGACATCACCACCAAGGGCTATGAGATGGCCCCGGCGCTGAGCGTGCTGGAACTGAACAGCCATCGGCCGCCGCTGGACAAGAAGACGGTCCGCCAGGCGATCGCCTATTCCATCGACCGCACCTTCATCCGTGACAACGTCATGTACGGCTACGGCCTGCCGGCCACCGGTCCGCTCAGCCGCAAGTTCGCCCCAGCCGGGCTGTATACCGCCGACACCCGCAACTACGACGTGCCGGACCGCCTGCAGATCGCCAACAAGCTGCTGGACGACGCCGGCCTGCCGCGCAAGGAAGGCGGCATGCGGTTCGGCGTGCATCTGGAGGTAAACTCGTTCGGGGAGCAGTGGCTGCGCCAGGCGGAGTACCTGAAACAGGCCCTGGCCCAGGTCGGCATCGACGTCACGCTCCGTTCGGAGGACACCGCCACGTGGCTGCGGCGCGTCTATACGGACTATGACTACGACATCAGCGAACCGTTTCTCAGCCAGGGCGTCGATCCGATCATCGGACTGAACAAGCAGTACCTCACATCGCAGATCCGCAAGGGCGCCACGTTCGTCAACAACAGCTTCTATTCGAACCCGGTGCTCGACGACCTGCTGATGCAGGGTATGCGCGAGTCCGACCCGGTCAAACGGGGCGCCATCTACAAGCAGGCGCAGCAGATCCTGGCTGAGGATTCGCCGCTGATCTGGCTGGTGGATGTCCAGTTCGTCAGCGTCTTCAATCGCCGCCTGCACGACCACACCACCGGCCCGCTTGGCACCTACCAGGCGTTCGAGCGAGCCTGGATCGAAAAGTAGCCCCTCATGCGTCTGGTGCGTTACTTCGGCTACCGGCTGCTGCTGGCCTTGCCGGTGCTGGCCGGGATCATCGTGCTCAATTTCTTCCTGATCCACCTGGCGCCGGGCGACGCGGCCTCGGTTCTCGCCGGCGAAAGCGGCGCGGCATCGCCACAATACA
>DASWON010000058.1:0-3087 GCA_036398735.1 Rhodopila sp. | reverse complement strand
GATCCTCGACCTGGTGCGCGAGCTGCGCCACCGAGTGAACACGGCGGTGCTGCTGATCACCCACGATATCGGCGTGGTGAGCGAGCTGTGCGAGGAGGTCGTCGTGATGTATGGCGGCCGGGTCATGGAACAGGGCCTGGTTGACCAGATCACCGCCGATCCGAAACACCCTTACACGGTCGGACTGCTGTCCTCCATCCCGACGCGGGCGATGCGGGGGCAGCGCCTGGCCGCGATCCCCGGCACGGTGCCGAGCCCGTTGCAGATGCCGCCGGGCTGCCCGTTCCAGCCGCGCTGCCCGCGGGCGATGGATGTCTGCGCCACCGATCCCGGCCCGCGCGACCCCGGGGACGGCCGCCGGGTCGCGTGCTGGCTGTACTGATGGGGGACTCACCGGTGCCCGGCGCGGATGACGTGCTGCTCGAACTGCGCAACCTGCGGACCTATTACCCCGGCGGCCGCGACTGGCTCGGGCGGCCGACCACCTGGGTGAAGGCGGTGGACGACGTGTCCTTCACCATCCGCCGCGGCGAGACCTTCGGCCTGGTCAGTGAATCCGGCTGCGGCAAGACCACGCTCGGCCGCACGATCTTGCGGCTGGAACACGCCCAGGCCGGCCAGGTGATGTTCGAGGGCGAGGACGTGCTGACCCTGCCGCCCGGCCGGCTGAAGCAGGTCCGCCGCAACATGCAGGCGATCTTCCAGGATCCGCACGGCTCGCTCGACCCGCGCATGACGGTGCGGCAACTGATCGCCGAGGGGCTGATCGTGCAGGGCCTGCTGAACCGCGACGAGCGCGACGCCCGCATTGCGCATCTGACCGAGGTGGTCGGGCTGCGGCGCGAGCACCTGGACCGCTACCCGCATGAATTCAGCGGCGGCCAGCGGCAGCGTATCGGCATTGCCCGCGCCCTGGCGCTGCGGCCGAAACTCGTGATCGCGGACGAACCGGTTTCGGCGCTGGACGTGTCGGTGCAGTCGCAGGTGCTGAACCTGCTATCCGATCTGCAGCAGGAGTTCGGATTAACCTATCTGTTCGTCGCGCATGACCTGTCGGTTGTTGAATATCTCAGCGACCGGGTCGGCGTGATGTATCTCGGCCGGCTGGTGGAGCTGGCAGATGCGGAGACGCTGTACGACGATCCGCGCATGCCCTACACGCAGGCGTTGCTCTCCGCGATTCCGGGTAGCGAGCAGGCCACGGGGCGGAAGCGGATCGTGCTGGGGGGCGACGTGCCGAGCCCGTTGAATCCGCCCTCCGGTTGCCCGTTCCGCACGCGGTGCTGGCGGGCAGAGGCGGTATGCGCCGAGACGCGGCCGGTGTTGCGGGAGGTTGCGCCGGAGCATTGGGCGGCTTGTCACTTTGCGGATTGAGGCCAGGGGACAGTCATCCCCCGGCCTCCTTGTCTCCGCCTACTTGCTAGCCGTAGCGGACGAATCACCAAGCCAGCGCATGAACTCGGCGACGTGCCCAGCCCAGAGATCCGGGCGCGTCATCGTGAAGTGACCGGGAGACGAAGCCGTTCCCGGTTGAACGACGTAACGGCCGTGCTCCAGCTTTGGCACCACCGTTTCCAGAACCTGCAGCCGATCGGGATTGAACTCATCGTCGGCGAAATTGAGTGCGAAGAGTTTCGTCTTGATCTTGGACAGCGCCGGCGCAGGATCGTAGGTGAATGAGGATTTGAGCGAATAGAGGATATCGTTCGCGTCGATATGCTCCGCCGCGAAGCGATTGACGCCGAGGAATTTGTCCACCGCCGGGCCGTTAGGTATTTCCTGTTGCAGGGCCGGCGCGCTGTCGATCATCATGCGCAGGATGTTGTACCCCACGACCCAGCCACGCGGGGCCTGCGTATAGTCTCCGCCTTTCCACTCCGGATCGGATCGGATCGCGTCGATCACCATGCGCCGCCAGAGAAGGTTGCGGCCCGAAACCGGCATTGGCAGCGAGACCACCGGCATCACCCCGTCCATCATGTCGGGATAGGCCTCGGCCCATTGCCACGCATTCATGCCACCCATGGACATGCCGAGAATGGCGTGGAGATGTTGGACGCCCAGCGTCTGCGTCACCACCTTGTGCTGCAGGTCGACGATGTCGCCGTAATCATAGTTCGGGAATTTTGCTTTCAGCCCGTCGCTCGGCTTGCTGGACTGGCCATGGCCGACACTGTCCGGAAAAATCAGGTAGTAGCGGCGTGAGTCGAGCGGCCGGCCGGGATCGAAGAGCGCTTTCGTATAGGTCGGGCTCAGCAACGCGCGGCCGTCTGCGCCGGTCCAATGCAGCACAAGGACAGCGTTATCGATCTCGCCCTTGGCATTGCGGTGTGGCGTGCCCAGGGTCGCATAATGAATCTTGAGCCGCGCCAGCGTCTCCCCGTCACGAAATTTGTAGTTGTCGAACCATGCGTCTGCCTGGATGGCATCGGGATTTACCCTTTGATCCCAGGGGGTCCCAGGCCTCTCATTGGCCGCTGAGGATGACGGATTCGACTGGGCGTATCCAGGACCAGCCACGATCGGCCCCGAGAGAAGGAGGCCGAATGCCAAACCAGCCGCAGCGCGAACATGCTTGGGCATCATGAATTCTTCCTTGTGCAGTTGATTTGGGCTGACATCAAGGTCCGGACGCATCCCTGACGATGCCCCGTGACGACCGCGGCACGCCGGGTTTCACCCATGACCCACTCCAAAAAGCTTGGCCGCCGCCGATGTAGCTCTTATTATCAGAGTCATCAAGGGGCGATGCTTGGTCAGTGAGCGGCTCCGGTGGTAGGCGCGTGATCGGGACGACAGGAACAGGGGACGATGAGGTCGAAGGGTTTTGAAGGAATGACGTGCTCGGTTGCGAGCGTGATGGGCGCGCTTGGCGACCGATGGGGTATGCTGATCGTGCGCGACCTGTTACTCGGGCTCACGCGTTACGATGATCTGCAGCACTCAACCGGCGTCACGAACGCCACGCTCTCAGACAGGCTCAAGGTCCTTGAGAAGAGCGAGCTGCTTGAGCTACGCCAGTATCAGTCGCGCCCGGATCGGTATGAGTACATCCTGACAACGAGAGGTCACGATATTGCATTCGTG
>DASWON010000057.1:0-6149 GCA_036398735.1 Rhodopila sp. | reverse complement strand
CCGGATATCCCGGCACGACAACGCGTATGGCCCGTTCGAGGCCGAGCTTCTCCAAGGCGTTGTCGACCAACTCGATGATAGTCCCTTCCCGCGACGCCACGACATGGTTGCAGGCCGCATATCGTTCGGGCGTGACTCCCGCACCTGCCAGAAGCGGATGCCCGGCCCGGGCCACGCCGACAAGCCTGTCGTGGAACAGGAGTTGGGTGCGTATTTCCGGGGCGGACGTTCCCAGCACGCCGATCTCCAGATCGATCGGTCCTTCCCGCAGCGGACGCGCATCCTTGTCGGGCTTGGGGGCGAAGCGGAGGCGGACACGCGGCGCCGCACGGGTGATGGCGGCCACCACGGGAGCGGCAAGGAATTCCAGGAAGGCCTCGCTGACCCGGAGGGTGAACGTCAGTTCGAGCGAGGCGATGTCCACCTGACCGATTTGCGGCCGGAGCACCGACCGCACGTCGCGGGTGAGCTCATGAACCCGGTCGCGCAGTTCCGTTGCCCGGGGTGTCGGCACCAGACCCCGCCCGGCGCGCACAAGCAGCGGATCGCCGGTTGCCGACCGAAGCCGCGTCAGCGTCCGGCTCATGGCGGAGGAACTCAGGCCCAGGCGACGGGCGGCACCCGTCACGCTGCCCTCGGCAAGCAGTGCATCCAGTGCCACGAGGAGGTTCAGGTCCACATTGTCCATGACTTGACCGTATCTCGTCCCCGCTGCCTGACATAGCGCCGCACGCAACTACACTGTGCATTCGATGCGTCTGGCGCGGGTCGTTCCAGGTGCCGATATCCGCGGTCGATCCCACCATCGAAGGACATTGCGCCATGCCCCCAGCCGCTTCGAGCGATACCCCCAGAACGATCCTCCTCATCGG
Source organism: Rhodopila sp. (assembly GCA_036398735.1). Classification (GTDB taxonomy): domain Bacteria; phylum Pseudomonadota; class Alphaproteobacteria; order Acetobacterales; family Acetobacteraceae; genus Rhodopila. Next base: position 5,277 of record DASWON010000057.1, on the reverse strand, counting down.
CGCATCACGCGGTCTCGGCCTCGCCATGGCCGCCGAGTTTCTGAAGAAAGGATGGAATGTCGTCGGCACGGTTCGAGGGAGCGGAACCCGAACCTTGCTGCACGACCTGGCGGACGCGTTCCCGGGTCGCGTCGAGATCGAGACGCTCGATATCTGCGAGCCGGACCAGATCGCAGCCCTGCGCGACCGGCTGTCGGGCAGAGTGTTCGACATGCTGTTCGTCAATGCCGGGATCGCCAACCGAAATCCCATGGATACGATCGGCGAGGTGTCGACGGAAGATTTTGTACACGTCATGATCACCAATGCGCTGAGCCCCATGCGTGTCATCGAAAGCCTGGAGCACCACGTCGCCGCGGCGGGCACGATCGGGGTGATGTCGTCCGGGCAAGGCAGCATCAGCAACAACGAGACAGGCATGCGGGAGGTGTATCGCGGCAGCAAAGCGGCCCTGAACATGTTCATGCGGAGCTTCGCGGCACGTCACGCCGGGACATCGCGCGCGATGGTGCTGATGGCTCCCGGCTGGGTCCGCACCGAACTGGGCGGGCCGGAGGCACGGCTGAGCATCGAAGAAAGCGTGCCGAACCTGGTGAACGTTCTGCTTTCGAAGCGGGAAAGACCTGGCCTGGAATATCTCGATTATCTCGGCCGAACCGTCCCGTGGTGAAAAGGCCGATTTCAGCGTGTCATAGCAACCTCTAGACCGACCACCCACCGCCGAGCGCCCGGAAGGAGCGGACCTCGGCGCGGGCGGCGTCGGCGCGGTTGCGGGCGAGATCGTCCTGCGCGGTCAGCAACTGGCGGTCGGCGTCCAGCACGTCGGTGAGGGGGATCACGCCGGCGGCGTAGGATTGCTGCGACAGGTCCCGCGCCTTGGTCAGGGAGGACACCTCGTCCTGCACCTGCTGCGTGCGGGTTTCGGTTTGAGTTAGGCCCATGAAGGCGTTCTCGACATCCTCGGCGGCGCGCAGGACGCTCTGCCGATAGCGCGCCAGCGCCTCGGCATCGGCGCCGTGGGCGCTGGCGACCTCGGCGTCCACCTTGCCGAAATCGAACAGCCGCCAGCGAAGCGCGCCGGTCACGCCCGGCTCGAAGGCGGTCGCGGTGAACAGGTGGTTGGCGCTGAGGCTGTCGAAGCCGAGCGCGCCGGACAGCGAGATCTTGGGATAGTAATCGGACACCGCCACGCCGATGCGGGCGCTGGCGGCGGCCACGCGGCGTTCGGCGGCGACGATGTCCGGGCGGCGGCGCAGCACGTCGAGCGGCTGGTCGCCGCCGGGGATCGCCGGGATGGCGGCGATCTGCGCCGGCGCCGACAGCTCGGCGGCATAGGTGCCGGGCTGGGCGCCCATCAGCACATCCAGCCGGTTGAGCTGGGCTTCGAGGTCGATGGTCAAGGGCGGGACCGTGCTTCTGGCCTGCTGCAGCAGCGCGTCCGCCTGCGCCACCTCACGTTCCGTGGCGATGCCGCGGGATTTCTGCTGTCCGACAAGGTCGAGCAGGTGCGCGTCCACCTCGATCTGCTGGTGGGCGACGGCGAGACGGGCCTGGTCACCGCGGACCTGGAAATAGGCGTCGGCCGCATCGGCCGCCACGCTCACCCGCACCCCGAGCCGGTCGGCCTCCGCCGCCTCCGCCTCGGCCGCGGCGGCCTCAGTGCCGCGCCGCAGCCCGCCGAACAGATCCAGCTCCCAGCTTGCCGCCGCGCCGACATCGTAGACCCGCTGGTCGCGGTTATAGCCGGGCAGCGAACTCGCGACCTTGCCGAGCGGGCTTTCCAGGGACTGGTGCTGGGCCGAGGCCTCGGCATCGAAATCGGCGGTGGGCAGAAGCTGGGCGCCGGCCGCCTCGGCCGCCGCCCGCGCCTGCTGCACCCGTGCCAGGGAGGCCGCCAGGTCGAGATTCTGGTCGAGCGCGCGCTGGACGATGCGGGTCAGCGCCGGGTCGTTGAAGCCGGTCCACCAGGCATCCAGCGGCGGCGGCGCCGTTTCGGGGCGCGCCGCGACGGCGGGGGCGTTGTGGAACGCCGTCAGCCCGGCGGCGGGCGCCTGATAGTCCGGCCCGACCTCGCACCCCGCCAGGGTGAGCGCCACCAGCGAGGCCAGGAGAGCCCGCCCCTGGGGGCGGGATCGGAGAGATCGGAGGAGGATCGCCATCGCTCGCTGCCTTCACCTGGGCGGTCCCATCAAGCGGTCCGCATCTGTGCGGCGAATAGCGATTTTCGTCACTCGTTGTCAATGCGAGGCCGGCAGGGTAGAGTGGCGTTTCACACATCCCGAACCAGAGGCAGCTCGATGCTCACTCCAACTGTCGGCCAGCGCGGCCCCGCCGAGCATGATCGGCGGGAACAGATCATCACGGCCGCCACCGAGCATTTCCGCCATTACGGCTACAGCAAGACCACGGTGGCGGACCTGGCCAAGGCGATCGGCCTGTCGACCGCCTATATCTACAAATTCTTCGATTCCAAGCGGGCGATCGGCGAGGCGATCTGCGGCATCTGCCTCGGCGGCATCGCAACTGCCGCCCAGGCCATCGCGGACGAACCGAAACCGGCCTCGGACCGGCTGCGCCGCGTGTTCCTCGAAGTGACGCGCTGGGGCTCGGAGTTGTTCTTCAACGAACGCAAGATGCACGACATCGTCGCCTCCGCGTTGAACGAGAAATGGCCGTCCTGCGAACGCTATGACGCCACGATGCTGACCATCGTGCGGCAAATCGTGCAGGATGGCAGGGACGACGGCACGTTCGAGCGCAAGACGCCGATCGACGAGACCTGCCGCGCCATCCTGCTGGCGATGGAGCCGGTGCGGAACCCGATGCTGCTGGAAAAGCATTTCGACACGCTGGAGGAGGATTCGGCGCTGCTGGCAGGGCTGGTGCTGCGCAGCCTGGCCTCGTAAATTTTACGAGTGATGAATTGACAATATCATCACTCGACGACAATTTGCGGCCTCCTCCTTCGGAGCCCGCACATGCCCAGAGCGTATCCGTCCCCCTTCGCCCTCCTCGCGACCGTCGCGGCGCTCGGCCTGTCGGGCTGCAAGCCGGACCAGGCGGCTGACGTCCGGACGCAGGACCGGACGGTCCAGACCGTTGCCGTCCGCCCGGCCGGCGAGGTCACCCATGCCTATACCGGCGTGGTGGCGGCACGGGTGCAGAGCGATCTCGGCTTCCGCGTGCCGGGCAAGGTGGTGGCGCGGCTGGTCGATACCGGCCAGGTGGTGACCCAGGGTCAGCCGCTGCTGCGCATCGATCCGACGGACTACAGCCATGCCGTCACCGTGCAGGCCGGCGATGTCGCGGCGGCGCGGGCGCGCTGGGTTCAGGCCGCGGCGGACGAGAAACGCTATCGCGGCCTGGTGGCCACCGGCGCCACGGCGCAGATCACCTACGACCAGGCCAAGGCCGCGGCGGACAGCGCGCGGGCGCTGCTCTCCGCCGCCGAGGCGCAGGAGAAGGTGGCGCGCAACCAGGGCGATTATTCGGTGCTGCTGGCGGATGCGGACGGCACCGTGGTCGAGACGGTGGCCGAGCCGGGACAGGTGGTCGCCGCCGGGCAGAGCGTCATCCGGCTGGCGCATGCCGGCCCGCGCGAGGCGGCCATCGACCTGCCGGAAACCGAACGCCCGGCGCTCGGCGCCACGGCGGAGGCAAGCCTGTACGGCGGCGCGGTGAAGGTTCCGGCGCAGCTGCGGCAGCTTTCGGACGCCGCGGATCCCCGCACCCGCACCTTCGAGGCGCGCTACGTGCTGGAGGGCGCGGGCGCCCAGGCGCCGCTGGGCGCCACGGTGACGCTGCGCCTCGCCCAGGGCCGGGATGGCGACAGGCTGGAAGTGCCGCTCGGCGCCATCGACGACGAGGGCAAGGGGCCGGGCATCTGGGTGGTCGATCCCTCCACCTCGAAAGTCGCCTACCGCCCGGTCGAGCTGCTTCAGCTCGGTGGCGAGATCGCGATTCTCGGCAAGGGGGCGAGGCCGGGCGAGCAGGTCGTCGCGGCGGGCGGGCATGAGCTGCATGACGGCGAGCGGGTGCGCGTCGTCGACGGCAAGGCGGTGATGCGATGAGCGGCTTCAACCTCTCGGCGCTCGCCGTCCGCGAGCGGTCGATCACCCTGTTCCTGCTGGTCGCCCTCACCATCGCCGGCATCTTCGCCTTTCTCGGCCTCGGCCGCGCGGAGGATCCGCCTTTCACCATCCGCGTGCTCACCGTCAGCGCCGCCTGGCCGGGCGCCACCGCGCAGGAGATGCAGGACCTGGTGGCCGATCCGCTGGAGAAACGGCTGCAGGAGCTGCGTTGGTACGACCATGTCGACACCTTCACCCGCCCCGGTGTGATGCTGATGACGCTGTTCCTGCGCGACGATTCACCGTCCAGCGACGTGCCGGAGGAATTCTACCAGGCACGCAAGAAGCTGGGCGACGAAGCCTCCAAACTGCCCCACGGCACCATCGGCCCGATCGTCAACGACGAATATTCCGACATCGATTTCGCCGTCTATGCGGTCGACGGCCACGGAATGCCGGAACGCCTGCTGGTGCGGCAGGCGGAGACGCTGCGCGAACGGCTGCTGCATGTGCCCGGGGTGAAGAAGGTCAACATCGTCGGCGAACAGCCGGAACGGGTCTTCGTCAATTTCTCCTATGCCCGGCTGGCGACGCTGGGGGTGAGCGCGCAGGAGGTCTTCGCCGCCCTGCAACGGCAGAACGCGGTGACGCCGGCCGGCTCGATCGACACCAAGGGCCCGCAGATCTACATCCGGCTGGACGGCGCGCTGGACGATCTGCAGAAGATCCGCGACACGCCGATCGCGGCCGGCGGCCGCGTGCTGAAACTGTCGGACGTGGCGGAGGTCGCGCGCGGCACCGAGGACCCGCCGAGCTTCCTGATCCGCCACAACGGCGAGCCCTCGCTGGTGCTCACCGTCGTCATGCAGGACGGCTGGAACGGCCTCGCCCTCGGCAAGTCGCTGGACGAGGCGGAGAAGACGCTCGGCGCCGACCTGCCGGCGGGGGTGACGCTGGCGAAGATCACCGACCAGGCCGTCAACATCCGCGACGCGGTCGACGAGTTCATGCTGAAATTCTTCGTAGCACTCGCGGTGGTGATGCTGGTCAGCCTGCTGAGCCTGGGCTGGCGCGTGGGCATCGTGGTCGCCGCCGCAGTACCGCTGACGCTGGCGACGGTCATGGTCGTCATGCTGTTCACCGGGCGGGTGTTCGACCGCGTCACTCTCGGCGCGCTGATCATCGCGCTGGGCCTGCTGGTGGACGA
>DASWON010000056.1:0-5674 GCA_036398735.1 Rhodopila sp. | reverse complement strand
GCGCTGCGGCATCGGCGCGCTGGGTTTCCAGTTCCTGTCGGCGGAGATGGCCCATGCGTGGGTGCACGCTTACTATAACTCGTTCGTGTTGCGGCAGAAGAAGCTGACGGACTATCAGTCAAACTGCAACATCGCCATGGTCAGCTACTTCATGTGCGCGGAAACCGACGAAGAGGCGCGGCGTCGTGCCGATGGCGTCACGTTCTTCCAGTTCTCGCTGGCGTACTACAGCGGCGCCCGCAACCGCGAACGGGCCGCGCCCGGTACCGTCAGCCTGTGGGACGAATACGAGAAGTGGAAGCGCGAGAACCCGGAGCTCGCGCACAAGGCGCTGACCGGGGGACTGATCGGATCGCCTGAAACGATCCGGCGGAAGCTGCGGCGTTTCGAAGCGTCACATGTCGATCAGATCATTCTGCTCAATCAGGCCGGCAAGAACAGCCACGAGCATATCTGCGAAAGCCTGGAACTGTTCGCCAAGGAAGTGATGCCGGAGTTCGTCGGCCACGAGCCCGAGCATCAGGAGTGGAAGCGGAAGGTTCTGTCGCGGGAGATCGAGCTGGAGGATATCGATACGACCCCGTACAAGGATCGCGCGGGGGTGGGCAAGGGCGTGGCGATCAACAAGCTCGCCAGCGCGGCGGACTGATCCGGCGATTGCCTTGATCTCCGGCGCGCCGCCGGGTCGTCCAGCGTCGCGCCGGTGTTTCCGTCGACGTGCCCGGTTTGTGTCGACGTGCCGGTTTGCGTCGAAGTGCCGGAGTGTCCGACCGCGTGCCGGAGTGTCCGACCACGTGCCGGAGTGTCCGACCACGTGCCGGAGTAGCCGGCGCCGCGCGGATGCCTGTGGCGGCTGCGGGCGCGCGTCAGCGATGGCCGATGTCAGCGGTTCGGTCCCAACGCCCGCTACCCCGAAGCGTTGGGCGAATCGGCCCACCGGATCAAAGCCTGGCGCGCCAACCTGACGGTGCTTCGGTCAGATCCCGACCACTAGCATCCATGATCAGTGAAGCGTGAATCATAACCGAATCGGACAAATGTGGGCCATTGGCGCCCGAGCCGACGTTAGTCACGTGTTGCGCTTCAGCGATTCCGAGTACTAGTTGGATGCCGATCGTGAATCGAACCCAAGGAATCCGGCGCTCGGCAGGGGTGTCCCGCCATCGTTGGCGAACAGCTTGGGCGCGGCCGGTGCCTTGCGGGCCGGCGGGGTACTGGCTGCCTGAGCTGCCTTTGTGGCCGGCGCGCGACCGGCCGACTTCACCGGACCGGCTGGCTTCCCCCCGGCTCGGGCCGACATGCCCGGCGGCGGGGCAGAGGGAGTATCGCGGCCAACTGCCCTTGAGCCTCGGCCGCTGTCCTCGCCGCGCATTGACAGCAGCAGGAACGAGATATCGTTCCGCCCAAGGTCAACGGAAAGCTCTAGCGGCGTCATTCCCAGGATGCTGACGCCATTGAGGTCGGCACCCCGATTGAGCGCGTCCCGCGCCGCCGCGATATCGCCGCGATTGATGGCGTCGAACAGCGCATCGGTCGGCTGCATGTCACCGACCGGGCGGGTGGCGGGTGCCACCGGATCCCTTGCCCTGGCACCCGGGACCGCGTCGGGGGCTTTCTCGGGCGGCTTTTCCGGATTGTTCGGGACGCGGCCCGCATGGCCCGTGGTGCCGACGGGGCCGCTGCCGATCTGAGCCCAAGCGGCGGACGATGCGAGCATACCCAGGGTCAGGCCCAGCGCCATCGCACACAGCCGCCGATTCCAAAGCGTGGTCATGGCGGAAAAATTCATCGCTCAGATCCTCATGGCGCGTGCCATTGCCGAAACTCGTACGCGGGTTCTAACAGCGACAGGCTCGGTGCGTCGATACGAACCTCTCCCGGCAAGGGGGAGCGTCGATAATATTTCATAGCGACCACTCTTGCAAATGTTGCGGGAATGCCGGTGTCAACTCGGGTTGCCGATCAAGCCGGTCTCGGGAGCAGCCGTCTGGTGTGTCGTCACCCGGCAAGCGAGCACGGGTCCGCCGGATAACCCCGGGTTGCACGTGGCGATTCCATAAGTCGTGGGTGGCCGGGCCGAGCGTGACCAGGACACGTGGGGAAGGTCGTGGGCCGCCGGGCCGAACGCGGCCAGGACACGGGAAAGTCGTCGGTGGCCGGGCCAAGCGCCACCAGGACACGTGGGGAAGGTCGTGGGCCGCCGGGCCGAACGCGGCCAGGATATGGGAAAGTCGTGGGTGGCCGGGCCGAGCCTGACCAGGACACGGAAAATCATGGGTGGCCGGGCCGGCGCCCGCTGGCGCCGACCGGACCGAGCCCCGTGATTATGCCCGAGAGGGCCAGCGCCAGTCGGCGACCTCGGGCATGTCCTTGCCGTACTGCACGATGTACTGCTCGTGCTCGATCAGCTTGTCGCGCATCGCCTGCTTCACATACACCGCCCGGCTCCCAAGACCCGGAACCCGGTCAATGACATCGGCCACGAGGTGGAAGCGGTCGAGCCGGTTGCGCACCACCATGTCGAACGGCGTGGTCGTGGTGCCTTCCTACATGAAGCCGCGGACATGGAAGTTGACGTGGTTGTTGCGCTTGTAAACCAGGCGGTGGATCAGCGCGGGATAGCCGTGGAAAGCGAAGATCACCGGCTTGCCGACCGTGAACAGAGCGTCGAAATCAGCCTCGCTCAGACCGTGCGGGTGCTGTGACTTCGGCTGCAGCGTCATCAGGTCAACCACGTTGACCACGCGGACCCGAAGGTCAGGCAGCAGCTGGTGCAGCAGATCGACGGCGGCCATCACCTCCAAAGTCGGAACGTCGCCGCAGCATCCCATGATCACGTCGGTCTCACTGTCCTGGTCGTTGCTCGCGAACGGCCAGATGCCGATGCCCTGGGTGCAGTGCTCGATCGCCGCCTCCATGTCCAGCCACTGCGGCTCCGGCTGCTTGCCGGCGACGATGACGTTGATGCGGTTCCAGCTTCGCAGACAATGATCGGTGACCCAGAGCAGGGTGTTGGCGTCGGGCGGCAGATAGATGCGCGCCACGTCGGCCTTCTTGTTGACGACGTGATCGATGAACCCCGGGTCCTGGTGGCTGAAGCCGTTGTGGTCCTGCCGCCAGACGTGCGACGTCAGCAGATAGTTCAGCGATGCGATCGGCCGGCGCCAGGCGATCGCGCGCGAACTTTTCAGCCACTTGGCGTGCTGGTTGACCATCGAATCGACGATGTGGATGAACGCCTCGTAGCACGACAGCAGCCCGTGCCGGCCGGTCAGCAGATAGCCCTCGAGCCAGCCCTGGCAGGTGTGCTCGCTGAGGATCTCCATCACCCGCCCGTCCGGCGCCAGATGGTCATCCTCCGGGATCGTCGCCGCCTCCCAGGCGCGGTTGGTCACCTCCAGCACATCGTCGAGCCGGTTGGAGTTGTTCTCGTCGGGCGAGAAGACCCGGAAGTTGCGCGTGTCGGCGCTGTTCTTCATCACGTCGCGCAGGAAGGCGCCCATGACGCGTGTGGATTCGCCATCGACCGCGCCGGGGCTGGGAACCTTGACGGCGTAGTCGGTGTAGTCGGGCATCCGCAGCGGTCGCATCAGCAGGCCGCCGTTGGCGTGCGGGTTCGCGCTCATCCGCTTCGCGCCGACCGGGTTGAGGCTGGTGATCGCCTCGACCGGGCGACCGGCCTCATCGAACAGAACCTCCGGACGATAGCTGCGCATCCAGTCGTCGAGCAGCTTCAGGTGTTCGGGCTTGTTCATGGTGAACGGCACCTGATGCGCCCGCCAGAAGCCCTCGGTCTTCAGGCCGTCGACGGTCTTCGGGCCGGTCCAGCCTTTCGGGCTGCGCAGGATGATCATCGGCCAGTGCGGACGTTCGGTTTTGCCGCCGGCGCGGGCCGCCTGCTGGATGCCGCGGATCGCGTCGAACGCGCGGTCCATCGCGACGGCCATTGCCTGGTGCATCTCGTCGGGGTCGGAGCCGGCGACCTCGATCGGGTCGTAGCCGTAGCCGGTCATCAGGGCGTGCAGTTCCGCCGCCGGGATGCGCGCCAGCACCGTCGGATTGGCGATCTTGTAGCCGTTCAGGTGCAGGATCGGCAGCACCGCGCCGTCGGTCGCGGGATCGAGGAACTTGTTGCTGTGCCAGGAGGTCGCCAGCGGACCGGTTTCCGCCTCCCCGTCGCCGACCACGCAGGCGGCGATCAGGTCGGGATTGTCGAGCACCGCGCCATATGCGTGCGACAGGGAATAGCCGAGTTCTCCGCCCTCGTGGATCGAGCCGGGCGTGTCGGGCGCGGCGTGGCTGGGGATGCCGCCGGGGAACGAGAACTGGCGGAACAGATGGTGCATTCCCTCGGCATCGCGCGACACGTTGGGATAGGTTTCGGAGTAGGTGCCTTCCAGCCAGGTGCTGGCGACGACACCCGGGGCGCCGTGACCGGGCCCGGCGATGAAGATCACGTCGAGGTCACGGTGGCGGATGATGCTGTTGAGGTGGAGGTAGAGAAAATTCAGCCCGGGCGTGGTGCCCCAGTGACCCAGCAGCCGCGGCTTGACGTGCTCCATCGTCAGCGGTTCGCGCAGCAGCGGATTGGCCAGCAGGTAGATCTGGCCGACCGACAGGTAGTTGGCCGCGTGCCACCATGCGTTCATGCGGGCGATTTCGTCCGCGGCCAGAGGAATCGGTGTCTGCTGGTCGTTCATGATGACACTCCGGTGGTTCGCTTGGGAGAGATGGGAGCCCGATTGCTCAGGGCAGGAATGCCGGACGGCGTGGTGATTTCAGTTGAACCAACACCATTCAAAGCGCCGGCTGTCCGGACGGCAAGCTTGGTTGCCGATTGCGGATCAGTGGAGGTTAAGCAGCAGAAAGCCCGCGTTGAGATACGCGGCATACAGGCACCATACGCCGTACGGCGCCATCAGGATCGCGGCAATTCTGTGAATGCGCTTGAATGTTAGAATTGTCATCGCAATGAGCGGCAACAGGACGATCAGCACGACCATGGCCAGGGCGGGGCTGTGGAGGCCGAAGAAGGCCGGGGCCCAGAGCGCGTTTGCCGCGAGCTGCCAGCCCCACAGGCGCAACGGCTGACCCGCGCCCAGGCGCTTCCAGACCAACCACGCCGCGGTGCCGATCATCACATACAGGCTGGTCCAGACCGGCGCGAACACCCAGTTCGGCGGTGTCCCGGCCGGCGCACGTAACGTGGCGTACCACTGGTGCACGGCGCGCGCCGTCATCGATCCGCCGACCACTCCGACCAGCAGGCACAGACCGACAAATCCCACCAGCGCGAGGGCGGGAGAGACCGGCATGGAGGAGCCCGGGTATGAGCCCCAGTCGTCTGGACCAGACTGCTGGAAGACACGGCTCCTTTCGTGATCCGGTGCGGGAGGCCATCTGCATGTCACCACATTGGGTAGTCCGACGGAAGCTGCAAGTTTGGTTCGGTCGGCGTTGCCGGTGGCGCCAAGGCCGCCGGTCACCGGCGGGACGGGCTCGATCTCACCAGCCGTTGACCCGATGCCAGATCGCGACCACGTCCTGTTCGCCGTCGACGACGAAGTACCGGTCATGCGCCGCTACCGTCATACAGGTGTGGTTGGGGGCGATCCGCAGCCTGGCGCCAATCGGCGGATCGACCGGATGGTCGGGATCGAGTTCGACGACGCCA
>DASWON010000055.1:0-9353 GCA_036398735.1 Rhodopila sp. | reverse complement strand
GCTTCGTCCTGCGTCTCGGCCGCCATCGCCCATACGCATACGGCGGCATAAGGAGCGGGATGCCGCGCGCTGGGTCGGTAGCCTTCCCGATAGACCGCGAGCGCCTGTTCGACACCGCGGCCGTCGGTGATGAAATGGGCGAAACAGAACGGCAGGCCAAAATACGCGGCGACCTGGGCACCATAGTCCGAACTGCCCAGGATCCACACCTCGGGCGTTGTCGGCCCGGCCGGCTGAGCGCGGATATCGCGGAACGGATGGCCCTCGATCAGCTTTTCGCCCGCCAGCCACGCCAGCAGGTCGCGCACATCGGCCGGGAACTGGTCTGCCGCGGTCTCTGCGCGCGGGTTCAGAGCATAGGCCGTCCGCCCGTCCGACCCAGGCGCTCGGCCGAGCCCGAGATCGATCCGGCCGGGCGCGATCGCATCCAGCACACGGAACTGTTCGGCGACCTTCAGCGCGGAATAGTGCGGGAGCATCACGCCGGCGGAGCCAACCCGGATGCGCTGAGTCGTCGCGGCAATGGCGGCGATCAGAATTTCCGGTGCGGTGCCGGCCTGGCTGTCGGAGTTATGGTGTTCGGCGCACCAGTAGCGCTCATATCCCAGCGCCTCACAGTGCTGGGCGAGCGCGATGCTTTCGCGGATCGACACGTCGGGCGACCGTCCCGACACGATGGTCGATTGATCCAGAACCGAAAGCCGTAGCATGCCCCGCACTCCTCTACCGTCAGCAGCATACGAACAGAAAGGCCGGTCCAGAAAGGCACCGACGCTCAGAAAGTGGTCCGGCTGAACAGCGTGTCTACGACTGCGTAGAGCAAACCACCGATCAGAAACCCGACGATGGTCCCGTTCATGCGAATGTATTGAAGGTCCTTGCCCACCCGAAGTTCCAGCCGGTCCACGACGGTCGCGGTGTCCCAGTTCGCCACCACCTGGCCGATGAATTCCGCGATGCGGACCTGGGCGGTTGGCAGCAGGGACCCGATGATACCCTCCGCCGCGGCCTGCAGCCTGGCTCGGGCGGCCGGATCGGCCTCGATAATCCCGCCGATGTTGCCCAGGGTGTCCTCCACATAAGCCACCACGCGCCCGTTCGGCTTGGCAATGTCGGTTTCCAGCCCGATGCGGATGCGTGCCCAGATGTCCCACATCCAGGCCTGGATCGTCGGATGCGCCACCATCCGCCGGATCGCGGCGCCGACTTCCGCCGCCCGTTCCGGCTCGGTCTCCATGCGGTTGATTTCACGACGCACCCATTCATCGAAGGCGGCGCGCAGCTCAGATCCGTCCGGGCTCATCTTGTCGAGTTCGGCGTTGATCAAGGCGAGCACCCGGCGGGCGATCGACGCGCCGAGGGCCCAGCCCACCAGGCGGCCGCCCTGCTCGCGGACCCGGTCTTCGATCGCATGGCGCAGCGCGTCCTCGCGTGCGGCGAGGGCGGTCTTCAACTGCCCAAGGATGAAGCCGAACACTTCCTGGTGGCGCCCGCCGTCCACAAGGCTGTGGAGTGCTCGGGCGACGACATGGCCGGCGGCGGGGCCGCCGACGATCCGGGGCACCACGCGAGCCAGGACCCGACGCGCCCGCCCGTCCTCCACCGTCGCGAGCAGCTTGGGCAGCATGGCGGACAAGGCAACGGCGGCCGGACGGGCGGCGGCGGGATCGGCCAGGAACCGGTGCACGATGCCGGCCAGATCCAGCCGCCCAAGCACGGCGGAGACCTCGGTGCTGGTGAAGACATGCGTCGCGACGAAGCGGCCGAGCGCCTGTCCGAGCCGCTGGCGCTGATTGGGAATGATTGCGGTGTGTGGAATCGGTATACCCAATGGGTGACGGAACAGCGCCGTCACGGCAAACCAATCGGCGATACCGCCGATGAAGCCGGCTTTAGCGGCGGCTTGCAGCAGACCACTCCACCAGCCAGGCGGCGTGAAGTAACTGGCGATGGTCAGCGCGGCCATCAGCGCCAGCAGGCCGGTGGCGAACAGGCGGTGCTGGCGCAGGCTGCGCCTGGCGAGGAAATCGGGATCGGGCTGGGTCATCGCGCCTCTCTTTAGGCGCCAGTCTGACTTCCGTCCATTCGACCGCAATGTTATACTGTAACCATGACCGACCCGTTGTCCCCAACTGCCGGAGTGGCCGCCCGCCTCGTGCTGACGCTGGCGGTGCTCGCCGTGATCTGGATCACCGTGCTTTGGGCGCTGTGATCACGCTAGATAACGTGGAATTGCGCCACGGCCAGCGGATCATCCTGTCCGGCCTGTCCGGGGCGATCGCCGACGGCAGCTTGACCGCGCTGGTCGGTCCGAACGGATCGGGCAAGACCACGCTGTTGCGGGCGATTGCCGGACTGCATCCGCTGACCGCGGGCCGGATCGACCGGCACGGCCTGAAGCGCGCCGATATCGCATTGCTCGCGCAGGGCAGCCATCTGGATCGCTCCTTTCCCATCACCTGCCGTGATGTGGTTGCGCTGGCGACGGCGCGCCTCGGCCCGTTCCGCTCGATCGGCAAAGACCAGCTGGCGGCGACGCAGGCGGCTCTCGACCGGGTCGGACTGGCCGACATGGAAGCGCGACCGATTCAGGCGCTGTCGGCCGGACAGTTCCAGCGGGTGCTGTTCGCCCGCACCATCGTGCAGGACGCGCGGCTCATCCTGCTGGACGAACCCTTCACTGCCGTCGATGGCGCAACAACGCGGTTGCTGCTGTCAGTCATTCAGGAGTGGCACGCGCAGGGCCGTACGGTGGTGGCCGTGCTGCACGATATGGACCTCGTCCGCCGGCACTTCGACTGCATCTTGTCCTTCAGCGGCAGATTGCCGACCTGGAGCGCGGGGCCGGATCCGGGGCTCGAGGCCGCCTGATGCTCGATTTCCTGCTGCAGCCGTTCGCGCTGGGGTTCATGCGCCGAGCCCTGGCGGGTTGCTTGGCACTCTCCGTGGCCGCGCCGCCGCTGGGTGTGTTCCTGGTCCTGCGCCGCATGAGCCTCATGAGCGATGTGCTGCAGCATGGCGTGCTGCCCGGGATCGCCATTGGCGCGATTTTCGCGGGGCTTTCAGTCTGGGCAATGGGACTCGGCGGTGTCGCGGCCGGTCTGGCGGTTGCCGTGCTGTCGGGCTGGCTGGCGCGCCGCACCGGCGGCCGTGAGGACAGCCAACTCGCGGGAATGTACCTGCTGGCGCTGGCCGCCGGCGTCGCCCTGATCTCGGCCCAGCACAGCATCGACCTGACCCATGTGCTGTTCGGCAATGTCCTGGCCGTGGACGATGCCGCGCTGGTCGGCATGGCGGGCGTGGCTACCGTCGCCTTGCCGGTTCTGGCGCTGATCTGGCGGCCGTTGGTGCTGGAGAGCCTGGATCCGGGCTTCATGGCGGCAACGCAGGGGCGAGGCGGACTCTGGCATCTCGTGTTTCTGATGCTTGTCGTACTGTGTGTTGTCTCCGGCTTCGTCGCGCTGGGAACGCTGATGTCAGTTGGATTGATGATGTTGCCAGCGATTGCGGCCAGGCATTGGTCCAATTCCTTGGCTGGCCAGGTCCGCGTTGCCGTGGCCCTGGCGTGCGCTTCATCGTTGAGCGGGCTGATCCTGTCCTATAATCTGGACATTCCCGCGGGTCCCTCGATTGTCCTGACCGCCGGGGCTCTGTGGCTGCTCAGTATGATGACCGGTCCGAGGGGCAGCCTCTGGCGGCAGGCGATATCGAGCGCGTAGGGCGAACGGGCCGTGGCGGGCGAAATTCCTCGCCGGCGTCGTGATATACTTGCCGACGTGTCATTTCTCAAAAGACAGGGTTCTGCTGTCCGCGGCCGTGCCGGTGCTGTTGGCATCGGCCATGGTCCTCGCCCTCGGCAAGATTTGACGACGATCCGGCGGCTCGATCCTGCCGGGCGAACAGGGGTTGTCCGAATGTATCGCCGACCGGGTTGCTTGACCGAGGTGAAAAACTCGCGCAGGCGAGACGTTTTTCTGCTGTATTCTAGCCATCTTGTGGCATCAGAAATCACCTCGTAAGTAGGAGACAGCATGAACTGGTCAGGTCGGAAGGTCTTCGTGACGGGTGGCGCGGGCTTCCTCGGCTCCAACCTCTGCCACGCCCTGGCTGCCCGCGGCGCACGGGTGACCGCACTGGATGGCTTCCTCTTCGGCGGCGGCGCCAACCCGCGCAACCTCGACGGCATGGACCTGGACTTTGTCCGCGGCGACATCCGTGAGATCGACCTGCGGCCGATGTGTGAGGGCGCTGCGGTAATCTTCAACATGGCCGCCCAGACCAGCCATATGGGCGGGCAGGCTGATCCGCTGGTTGATATCGACATCAACGCCGTCGCCCAGGTTCGCCTGATCCAGGCTGCTCGCGAAGCCGCGCCGGACGCAATCGTGGTGCACGCCTCAACACGTCAGTTCTATGGCCGGGTGGAGAAGCTGCCGGTCGACGAGCAGCAGCCGGTGGCCCCGCCCGACGCCAACGGCGTGTCGAAGTTTGCCGGCGAGCAGTACTGGATGCTGGAGCACCGCATTCGCAACCGTCCGGTCGTTTCGCTGCGTCTGACAAACTGCTATGGCCCGCGCCTTCGGATCCGTGATGCGCGCCAGACGTTTCTCGGCATCTGGATTCGTTGCGTACTGGAGAACCGCCCGTTTGAGGTGTGGGGCGGAGATCAGTTGCGCGATCTGACCTATGTCGACGACGTGACGAACGCATTTCTGCTGGCGGCCGAAAAGCCGGATTGCTACGGGCGCATCTTCAACATCGGCGGTCCGCCGCCGGCTTCACTGCTTGAACTGGCCGATATCGTGGTCCGTCTTTCGGGCGGCACCGCCCGCTACACCACTCGCGAATTTCCCGCCGACCGAGCGCGTATCGACATTGGTAGCTACCATGCGGATGACAGCGCGTTTCGCGCCGCCTCCGGCTGGGCGGCGGAGACCTCGATCGACGAGGGGATCGCCCGAACCCTCGATTGGTACAAGACCCGAATGGCGGATTACCTATGAGCGTCATACCACAGGCCAATCCCGGGGCCGGCTACCGGGCGTTGAAAGCTGAAATCGACGACGCGGTCGCGCGGGCCTTGGCGTCTGGCTGGTATATCCTCGGTAACGAACTGCGTGCCTTCGAGGCGGAGTTCGCGGCATGGCTCGGTACTTCGGCGGCGATCGGCTGCGGCAACGGCACCGATGCGATCGCCCTGGCACTGCGCGGCCTGGGAGTCGGGGCCGGCGCCACCGTCGTCACGGTCTCTCATACCGCGGTTGCAACGGTGGCGGCCATCGAGATGACCGGTGCGACGCCGTTGCTGATCGACGTCGATCCGGCTGACTACACGATGGATCCTGAGGCGCTGCGGGCTGTGCTGAAACACCCGCCGCCGGCCCTGCCGCCGATCCGCGCGGTGGTGCCGGTGCATCTCTATGGCCAGCCGGCCGACCTCGATCAGATCGTTCCGCTCTGCCGCGCACATGGCGTCGCTCTGATCGAGGATTGTGCGCAGGCGCACGGTGCCCGGCTGCACGGACGGCGCGTCGGCACCTTCGGCGATGCGGCCACCTTCAGCTTCTATCCCACCAAGAATCTGGGTGCGCTCGGCGACGGCGGTGCGGTGGCGGTGTCCGATCCCGCGCTGGCCACGCGCGTTGCAGCGCTTCGGCAATATGGCTGGCACAAGCACTACATCAGCGACGAGGTCGGCGTGAACAGCCGGCTCGACGAGATCCAGGCCGCTATTCTGCGTGTCAAACTGGCGCATCTCGACGCCCAGAATGCGCGTCGTAGCGCGATTGCCGCGGCTTATACGGCGGCGCTGGTGGGTGGCCCGTTAGGTGCACCGCAGCAACGCGAGGGCGTGGACCATGTCTACCATTTGTATGTGACGCGCTCCGTCGACCGCGACCGGTTCCAGGCCGCCCTGAAGGCCCGAGGCGTCGGCACGGGCATCCACTATCCGGTGCCTGTTCACCTGCAGCCAGCCTATGCCGGACGCGTCGCCATCGACCCCGCCGGCTGTTCGGAAACCGAACGCGCCGCGCGGGAAATTCTCAGTCTTCCGATCTACCCGGAACTGACTGATCTTGAGGTCGAGACCGTGTGCGCCGCGTTGCGGTCGGTTACTTCGGAATGACCGACTTGTTGCCGCCGGCTGAGCCGGGCGGCGGAATAACAGGTGTCAGCCCGGTCGCGCTGTGCGGTGGCGAGACTGTCATTCCCGGATCCACATTCGGGGGTGCGATCGCACCCTTCTGCTGAGACAGCCGATTGCTCATGTTTCCGTTCGGCGCGCTTCCGTCGGAGGGCGCGATCTTCTCCGGCGGCGGCGAGGGAGCATTGGGTGGGGCCACCGGCACGGTTGGATTGGCGGGCGGTGCCGATTGCGGATTCTGTGCCGCTGCCGGCAGGGCGGCGACGATGGATGCTGTCAGGATAAGCATGCGCAGCATGGTGCGGTTTCCGTCTTGCTTTGGGCATCTTGCCCCGATGTGGCGGCGTCGCCGTGTCATGATATCCACCTGTGACTGTCGCTTCCCGCGGCCCCTCCGGTTCGGCCCCTCACGTCATGGACCGGAACCCAGTCCGGGAGTCGCGCGCCAGATCCCGGATCAGCTCCGGGACCGCCGATCGAGGCGACTGTTCGATGCGCCGCTGTGAGATCAACGCGTCAAGGCGCGGGGCGTTCCTTATCGCCCGAGGTCGTTGTACTCCTCGGCGACGAGTTCCGCCTGATCGAAGAAATCATCCATTGCCCCATGGAGCAGGGCTGTCTGCCGCGGCGACTTTGCCGCGAGTACGCTCATCGCCAGGGTTTTCCGGGTGCGGACCCAGCGCGGCGGATCCTCATCACGGACCGCCATGTGCGTGATCAGCTGTCTCACCACGGTCTCAAGCACAGTCAGGCGCGCAGAGATTTCATCCATCTCCATCGTCCACTCCAGGTTGCGGTGATGGCGCGCTGCTTAGCACCTGGAGGCACGTAGCGGGGCGGACAAAGCGGTAATGTCACGGGATCGTGAGTCCGATCGTCGGTTCCGCGGTCTTTGGTTCCGCGGTCCTTGGTTCCACTGCCTTGGTTTCGCTGCGGCGTGGCGAAACATGTTGACCGAGCGAAGCGACGCGCATAAACCGCGCGGCGGGTCACGTCCCCCCACCGGGACGCTTTTCTTCTGTAAGGGAGAACCGCAATGGCGATCGCCGCGCCGCCGGACATCCGTCCGTCCAATCCCAATTTTTCTTCAGGCCCCTGCGCCAAACGCCCCGGCTTTACGCTGGACGCCCTGGCGGGCGCGTTCCTCGGCCGCAGCCATCGCGCCGCGGAGCCGAAGGCCCGGCTGGCCGAGGTCATCGCCCTGTCGCGTTCTATCCTTGGCATGCCGGCCGACTGGCGACTGGGGATCGTCCCCGGTTCTGACACCGGGGCCGTCGAGATGGCGCTCTGGTCCATGCTGGGTGCCCGCGGCGTCGATATCGTCACGTTCGAGAGCTTCGGCGAGGGCTGGGCCACCGATATCGTCAAGCACCTGAAACTCGCCGACGCGCGGGTGCTCTCCGCGCAGTACGGAAAGCTGCCTGATCTGGCCGCGGTTGATCCGGCGCGGGACGTGGTCTTCCCATGGAACGGCACGACCTCCGGCGTGCGCATGGCGCATGCCGACTGGATCGCATCCGATCGGGAGGGGCTGGCGATCTGTGATGCCACCTCCGCTGCCTTTGCCATGGCGCTGCCATGGGACAAGCTGGATGTGGTGACGTGGTCCTGGCAGAAGGTGCTGGGGGGTGAAGCGGCGCACGGAATGCTGGCGCTGTCGCCGCGTGCGGTCGCGCGGCTGGAAACCTATACGCCCCCCTGGCCACTGCCAAAAGTGTTTCGGCTGACCTCGAAGGGCAAGATCAGCGAGGGTGTCTTCAAGGGCGAGACGATCAACACGCCGTCGATGCTGTGTGTCGAGGACGCGGTCGATGGTTTGCGCTGGGCGCAGCGAATTGGTGGATTGCCCGCCCTGATCGCCCGGTCGGAGGCGAACCTCGCTGCGATCGCCGCCTGGGTTGCCCGCAGCCACTGGGCGGATTTCCTGGCCGAGGACGCGGCCACACGCTCCTGCACGTCGATCTGTCTGAAGATCATCGCGCCCTGGTTCACCGCGCTGCCCGCAGACGGCCAGGCAAAGGCGGCCAAGCAACTGGCATCGCTGCTGGAAAAGCAGGGCGTGGCGTACGACATCGGCGCCTATCGCGATGCTCCGCCCGGCCTGCGCATCTGGGCCGGGGCGACGGTTGAAACCACCGACATCCAGGCGCTGCTGCCCTGGCTCGACTGGGCGGCTGCCCAGGTCGCCGGGTCGTTCGCGACTGCCAAGTAACGTCAGGATACTCCGATGCCCAAGGTACTGATCAGCGACAAGCTGTCGCCCGCTGCTGTCGAGATTTTCCGCAACCGCGGGATCGACGTCGATCTCAAGCCGGGTCTGTCGCCGGCGGATCTGCGCGCGATCATCGGCGGTTACGACGGGCTGGCCATTCGCTCCGCCACCAAGGTCACCAAAGAGCTGCTGGACGCCGCGACCAACCTGAAAGTCGTCGGACGCGCCGGCATCGGCGTGGACAATGTCGATATCCGGTCGGCGACCGCGCGCGGCGTCGTGGTGATGAACACGCCGCACGGCAACACGATCACGACCGCCGAACACGCCATCGCAATGATGTTCGCGCTTGCCCGCCAGATCCCCGAAGCCTCGGCGTCGACCAAGGCCGGAAAGTGGGAAAAGAACCGCTTCATGGGCGTGGAACTGACCGCCAAGACGCTCGGCCTGATCGGCTGCGGCAACATCGGGTCGATCGTCGCTGATCGTGCGGTCGGGTTGAAAATGCGCGTTCTGGCCTACGATCCCTATTTGTCGGAAAAGAAGGCGCTGGAACTCGGGGTCGAGAAGGCTGAACTCGACACGCTGCTGGCCCGCGCCGACTTCATCACGCTGCACACCCCGCTCACCGATGCGACTCGCAATATCCTGTCGCGCGAGGCGCTGGCGAAGACGAAGAAGGGTGTCCGTGTCATCAACTGCGCCCGCGGTGGCCTGCTGGATGAGGCCGCGCTGGCCGATGCGATCAGGTCCGGCCACGTCGCCGGCGCCGCACTCGACGTGTTCGAGACCGAACCGGCGACGGAATCGCCGCTGTTCGCTCTTGAGAACGTCGTCTGCACGCCGCATCTGGGTGCCGCGACGGCCGAGGCGCAGGAGAACGTCGCGCTGCAGGTGGCTGAGCAAATGAGCGACTTCCTGCTGACCGGCGCGGTGACAAATGCGATCAACATGGCCTCGGTCTCGGCTGAGGATGCGCCGCGCCTGAAGCCGTAT
>DASWON010000054.1:0-2496 GCA_036398735.1 Rhodopila sp. | reverse complement strand
CTGCATGGTGTCGACGATCTGTGCCGGTGTGCCGATGATGGTGCGGTGGCCGCGGCCGATGCTGGCGCGCTGATAGAGCTGGCGGATGGTGAGGTTCTCGCGCCGCGCCGTTTCCAGCAGCACCTTGGCCCGGCTGCGCATTTCCGGGTCCTTCGGTTCCGGCACCGGCCCGTCCAGGTCGTATTCCGACAGATCGCCCATCGGGCCGTAGAGATTCTGCAGCCCGACCAAAGGATGTGTCAGTGACTGCAGGAATTCGAATTTCGCATGCGCCTCGGCCTCGGTGGCGGCGACCACGGGCAGCAGGCCAGGCAGCAGCAGCAGATCGCTCTCCGCCCTGCCGTAGCGTGCCAGCCGGCTCTTGACCGAAGCGTAGTAGGATTGCGCGTCCGCCATCTCGACCATGGCGGTGAACACGATGTCCGCACTGGCGGCGGCGATCTCCTGGCCCTGCTCCGAGGTGCCGGCCTGCACGATGATCGGCCTTCCTTGCGGGCTGCGCGCAACGGTCAGCGGGCCGCGAACCTTGAAGTGCTTGCCGCGATGTTCCAGCACATGCAGGCGGTCCGGGTGGAAGAACAGGCCGGACTCCTTGTCATGGGCGAAGGCGTCGGCATCCCACCTGTCCCAAAGTCCCTTGACCACCTCGACGAACTCTGCCGCGCGGTCGTAGCGCGTGTCGTAATCGAGATGCTCGTCGCGGTTGAAGTTCAGCGCCTCGGCGTGGGACCAGGAGGTGACGACGTTCCAGCCGGCGCGGCCATGGCTGATATGGTCCAGCGAGCCGAATTTTCGGGCGATGTGGAACGGCTCGTTGTAGGTGGTGCTGGCGGTGGCCACCAGGCCGACATGCTGCGTCGTCATGGCGACGGCGGAAAGCAGGGTCAGCGGCTCCAGCTCGACATTCTGGTTCGACCGGGCGAGCGAGCCCGGCGGCTCGTCCCGCTGGCGCAGCGCCACGCCATCGGCGAGGAACACCATGTCGAACAACCCGCGCTCGGCGAGCTGCGCGCTGCGGACGTAGTGGCCGATATCCATGGCGCCGTCCGCCGGCACATCCGGATGCCGCCAGCCCCCGGCATGGTAGCCGAGCTGACGCATGGAAAGGCCGAGCTTCATCATCACACGCATATTCCCGCTGAGACCCCGAGGCTCCAGCAAGCAATTTGCGGACCACGTACGGGGGCGGAATTATGCCGGCCGTATCACAATGGCATCGGTCGCCACCGCTCCTTCCTCGCAGAGGATGCCGATGCCGCCGTCGGGAATGGCCAGGGCACCGGAATCGGTCGCGGCCAGCACGTGAACTCCGTCGACGAAGGCTTGGATCTGCCCGTCTTTCACGCAGAGTTTCACCGTGTATGCGGTGTCGAGCGACCAGTCCCGCTCCACCACGGCCAGCGTCTCCTCGGCATCCCGCATCCGGATGAGGCGGAGGGTGCCGCGGGGGGAGGACATGTCCGATCCGGGCTTTTCGAACAACGCGGCGTAGTAGCGCCGCAGCCCCTGAACGCGCGCCGCGAGGCCCCAGGCACGCGCCAGGTCCGGCCGCAGGCTGGCCTCCACCGTGTAATCCGCCCAGTCGCGCGTGCCCTGGGTCACCAGGCCACGGCCTTGGTCCTGCGAGACGCGGAAGGCCTCAAAGCGGTTGGAAAAATGGCTCGCATCGTTGACCCAGGCGCGGAACCACATCTCGCCCGGCGCCTCCGGCCGGCGCAGCACCATGTCGGGACTGCCGCTCCAGCGGACGTAATCGAGATAGAGGCTGCCTTCGCACGCCTCCGGGCCGCATCCGCGCAGGCCGACACCGATCTCCGCGATCGGCTGGCCGCCGGTGTCGGGCATCTGCC
Source organism: Rhodopila sp. (assembly GCA_036398735.1). GTDB lineage: Bacteria > Pseudomonadota > Alphaproteobacteria > Acetobacterales > Acetobacteraceae > Rhodopila. The sequence goes on along the minus strand of DASWON010000054.1, from coordinate 646 downwards.
AGTGCAGCACGGCGGCCTCTCCCGGCGCCAGCGTCCGCTCCGGGCCGGCCAACGTTTTGAGACGGTCCTCTGCGCCGAAGCAGCTTCCGTGAACGAAGACGGCGACCGTGCCTGCATTTCGCACGTCGGCCTCGATCCGAAGCTCGACCACCTGCCCCGGATACAGCGTCGGCGAACAGGACAGCTGGTAGCTGCGCATCGAAAACGCCGATCGCATCGCGAAACTCGGCGTCGCGACATGCAGGGGCGCGGTCTCGGTCAGGCGGGCGAAGCGGATCGCCACGCTCCGGTCGCCATCGACGCTATGGCCCGACACATTCTCCAGCACCGCTTCGGCGCCGGATGCCGCAAAGCCCTGCACGCTGCCGGGGAAGGCGAAGTTGAAGCGTGCGTTCTTGGGCAGCGGCGCCGGGTCGTGCCCTTTGAGGATCTGCCCCGCCCGGACCAGCGACTGCGCCTCGATGACGGCGTCGGTGATGGCGCGCCCGCCTTCGGCAGAGGACAGGTACATCCGGTCGGCGACCGGGCCGCGCCAGTCCGGTCCCGCATCGATCGCCGCCAGCCCGCCGGCGATGCCGACGAGGCAGCCGACATTGCCGGCATTGCAATCGGTGTCCCAGCCGGCGGTGCAGGCGATGGCGAGCGA
>DASWON010000053.1:0-3277 GCA_036398735.1 Rhodopila sp. | reverse complement strand
CCCGGACACGTGCCAGCCGCCCTCTACCGCCGTCAGCGACACGCTCTCGCCGTCGCGGACGGGACCAACGGTCAGCGGCCCGTCGGGGATCTCCAGACCCGCACCTGCCAGCAGCCAGCTAGCCAGCATCGTCTCCGCCAGCGGCAGCGGCACGGCATGCGCGCCCGCCACCTTCAGCAGCGACAGTGCATCGGCCACCGCGACGCCGAACCCGCCGGCTGCCTCCGGCACCAAGGCGCGATGCAGCCCGGCTTCCTCAACCGCCGCCCATAACGCAGCCGGCCAGGTACCCTGGTCGGCCGAGCGCTGCGTCGCGACATCGCAGCGTGCCTGAAACAGGCGGTCCGCGGTCTCCCGCAGCATGTCGCCGACACTGTCGGCGGAGGATGGTTCAGACGCACTCATCGCAATCAGCCTTTCCCACGGCGCGTGGCTTCACAATTCCCGTCGGTGGTCGAGCCGACCACGCCTCCCGTTTCATCGGCGGTCGGCCAGACCATGCTTCAGCCGTCCAGCGGACCCGGCCCGCGGGCACGACCTGCAACCCGCCTGGTTCAGCGTCGCAGTGCGCCGCGCGGTGTCAGCGACCCGCCGCCGGTCGGCCGCCCGCGTCCTCCGAGGCCGCCCAGCAGGGCTATACGGCAGGCCGACAGCCCGCGTCCGACCCGCCGCTCGACCCTGTCAACCGCGCCACGCGGCGGATCCGGCGACCTGCGATCGGGCCTACTGTCGCTGCTGCCGGCCCGCCGTATAGCCCTGCTGGTATGATTGCTGCTGGTTGTCCTTCCAGGCGTTGACCAGCAATCCGCCAAGCAATCCGGCGCCGGCCCCGATGCCAGCACCCAGCCCGGCATTGCCGGCCAATGCACCGATGACCGCGCCCCCGGCCGCGCCAATCCCGGTCCCCGTCGCGGCACGCTGCTCGCCCGGGGTGAGATTCGCGCAGCCGCCAAGCGATAAGGCCACGACGACCAATGCGACGACGCCCTTTTTCATGACCTGGTTCCCTCGTCTATGCTGGTGGTCCTGGTATCGCGCCTCAGCGACGCGCGATACCTCGGTTTTGGCGAGAAGCGTCCAATTCGAGCGGCGAACCGTGGCCGCGGAGCGGCCCGCGCTTCACCCCATCGGATACTGGCTACTTCGTGCCGGCGGAAGCCGGAGCCGGGGCCCCGTGCGAGCAGGGGTACTGATGCACGAGAAAGCGCGTCAGGCCGAGGCCCGGCGGCTCATCCAGGCGCTTGGGGTCGCCGTTTGCCCAACTCGCGAACTGCGCAACGGCGTCATTATGGGACGGTGTCGGCGTCGGCAGGCAGAATGGCTGGCGGCCCTTGCGGGACACGGTCTCGTAACCGAGCGCCAGTTCGACTGCGCCCTCGACAAAGCCGTTGCAGAAATTCACTGCCGCCGTCATCAGCGGATCGTCTTTTCCGGCGCTACAGAGTGCCACCAGATCGCCGGTCGTTCGAGGCGGAAACTGGTCCCGCGTGACCGCGCCCCATCCATCGGCAGTACCAATGGAGGTGCAGATCGCCAGTGCACCCAACGTTATCGAGACAAGCCGCCTCATGTCGCCCCCTCCCTCATGATCCATCGGATTCGGTCCGATGCCGACCAGACCAACCCGTGGAGAGAGTTAGCCCAATCGCTGGAAACTTCCCAGCCCGCCGTCTGATCCGACGGCCCGCATCAGGGTGTCGCACGCGCCTCGGCCCGAGGATGCATCAGCAGGTCGTACCCATCTCAGGCGGCGCGGACGCGGAGTGGCATGCGCGCAGGCGTTGGCGTGGCCGTCGCGCGAAATCAAGCAGATACCCGCCAGCCGGCCGGCGCTGGCGCCTGCAAAGCGGCTGGGAGGACGGTGGGAGGAGGATGGCAGTCCGTCTCAGCCGTTTCGGGCTGAGCGGCCTGGCGTCTGACGCGCCGGGCACCCCGCGCATCCCGTACCACCCGCGTCGACCGATCGATGGCGCCCGGCCCCTTGCAGGCCATCGCCGCGGCGCGCAGAACGTTGATGATGTTTTTGTTGCAGGACCCGATGGCTGGTCCACCGACAGCAAAAAGGCCGGGGATGACCCCGGCCTTCATGCGATCTGTGTCGGAGCGACGCGCCAGCTGTCGCGGCGGTGCTCCGCGGTCGTCCAGGGGTAGCCTGGCTTAGAGTTGGCCCTGCCGCTGCATGTCGGTAGCGGCAGTGTCTCCGGCAACCGTGCTGCCGTTATGGAACACGGCGGCGTTCGCGACCGGCACAACGGCGGCGCTCAGGCTCAGCGCGGCAAAGGCAGCAAGGATCAGGTTTTTCATCGAATTTCTCCATCTCTACTATCGGGTCGGGCGAGATGTCCGGCTTCGACGGACACGCATATGGGCGCATGCCCGTCCGATGAGAATGCCGCATCGCAGCATTGGAGCTATGCGCTAAAGTGTGGAATTTGGATGAGCTATGCATTACGGAGATGCCACGTCAGGCGACAGTTGATCCGCATCGGTACAGATACCAGATCTGCGTTCGCCATCCCGGCGAGACGCTCCCGGTATCTCCATCCTGGTGATGCGCCCCGGATGCGCGAATGGCCCCGACAGGGTTTCAGGTCCCTGCCGGGGCCTGTTTCGCGGCCTGCGAAGCCAGGGCCCGGAAAATCTTCGGCCGGCGCGCTCGTCGGCGATGCCGCCACCGCCCTCGGCTGGTTGTCGTGGCCCTCGGGGTCATCCGCCGGCAACCTGGGGCCATCGCGCCGGCAAAGCGGAAGGCGGCCTGGACGAACCGGCGCCATTGCATCGGCTAGCGGAGCGATTACCCATGGCCTGGCTGACCGTCGATGCCGTTATCAACGGGCATTGCAGTGCTGACAAGATCAGCCGCGTCATGTCACGGCCCTGTTCCGGATCGAGCAAGCGCCATCAAGTGCAACCGGGTAACCGTAAACGAATAGCCGTAAAGAACTCGGGGCCGATCGAACCGGGCCCTCCGGCCCCAGGCCTGATCCACCAGCCGGCGTCACTCCATCGGAGGCAACTCGGCCCGATGACCTCTCGGCTCCGCCACCGGCTCGCCCGGCACCTCCGCACGCTCGGCCGGCACCTCCGCCGCGTTCGACCGGGCGCCGCAGATTATGGCGCAATGCCCAGGGACCCCGCGCCGGTTGGGCGGGCGGCGATTGTCGCCGCACCGTATCGAACGCGAGACCGGCCGACAGCAAAAAGGCCGGGGATGACCCGGCCTTCATGCGATCTGTGTCGGAGCGACGCGCCCGCTGTCGCGGCGGTGCTCCGCGGT
>DASWON010000052.1:0-3806 GCA_036398735.1 Rhodopila sp. | reverse complement strand
GTGTGAGGTGACGGATGCTGGCCGGGTGGCCGAGCGCGGCATAGGTGCCCCGTAGCGCCTCCGGGATCTCAGGATTGGTCATGCTGAAGCCGCGAACATGCAGTTCATACACGATCTGGCGGTCCCAGTCGAAAGCGGGGCGGTTGAGGACCGGCTCCGCAGACGGACTTCCGACGATCGCCTTCGGCATCAGCGCGGCGGTGTCCTCGGGGCGCGGCGCATCGCGATCGAACAGCAAGGGGTCGAGATGGAATGGTCGGTCGACTTCGGTGGCCCATGGGTCCACCAGCAGCTTCGATGGGTTGAACCGGTGGCCGTTGCGCGGGTCCCACGGACCATAGGCGCGCAGCCCGTAACGCGCGCCGTGCGAGATGCCGCTGATGTGGCCGTGGAACACCCCGCCGGTGCGGGCGGGCAACCGGATCCGGCCGACCTCCCGATCGCTCGCGTCGAACAGGCAGAAGGCGATAGCGTCGGCGTCGGGCGCGTGGACCGCGACATGCACGCCGTCCTTGACGATGCTGACGCCCAGCCTGTCAGGCGAGCCCGGGCCGGCCAGCCTCAAGGCCGTTCCGCCAGCAGTGCCTCAAACAGCGCGATATAGCGGCGCGCGGAACCTCGCCATGATACGTCCGCCGTCATTGCGTTGTGCTGCATACGCTCCCAGGTGGGCTTGTTCCGCCAAAGGACAATCAGTCGTCGCATCGCCGTCTCGAGGGCCTCGGCGGTGGTCGGCCAGAACTGGATCCCGGTGGCAACCCCAGCGACCAGCGCCGCCTCGTTCGCGTCGATTACCGAATCCGCCAGGCCGCCGACACGGGACACGACAGGGATCGAGCCATAACGCAGTGCATAGAGCTGGGTCAGTCCGCACGGCTCGAACCGCGACGGGACCAGCAAGGCGTCGCTGCCTCCCTCGATCAGGTGCGCCAGTGGTTCGTCATAACCAATGACGCAACCAACCGAACCGAGGTGCCATTCGGCCGCCGCCACGAAGCCCCGTTCCAGCGGCAGGTCGCCAGACCCGAGGACCGCCAGTTGCACCCCATCCGCCACGATGGCGTCGAGCTGGTCGACCACCATGTCCAGCCCCTTCTGCGAGGTCAGGCGACTGATGACGCCGACCAGCAGCGCCGCGGGATCTTCCTCAAGGCCCATCCGCTGCTGCAAGGCAGCCTTGTTGATGGAGCGTGGCGCCAGGCGGTCAGGTGAGAAGCGGGCCGGAAGCAGGGCATCCGTCTCAGGGTTCCAGATGGAATCGTCGATCCCGTTCAGGATTCCCGACAGCACCCCGGCACGGTGGCGCAGCAGACCGTCGAGCCCCATACCATTTTCGATCCCGGTGATCTCCCGCGCGTAGGTCGGAGAGACGGTGGTGATGCGGTCGGCGAAGCACAGGGCGCCCTTCAGGAAGTTGACCTCACCATGGTACTCGAGCCCGTCGATGGTGAATGCCTGGTCCGGCAGGCCGAGACGCGGGAACAAACTGGCCGGGTAGCGGCCCTGGAACGCCAGGTTATGGATGGTCAGGACGGTGCCGGGCCGGGGTCCCTGATGGAACTGCAGGTACACCACCGCCATCGCCGCCTGCCAGTCATGCGCGTGGACGATATCGAACCCGAGGCCCGGGACGATGCCCGCGCCGAATGCCGCCGCCGCCGCGCCGAGGCCGGCGAAGCGCACGCCGTTGTCGAACCACTCCTTGCCGTCCGGGCCAAGATAGGGGTTGCCGTTGCGCCCGTACAAGTGCGGCGCTTCGACCACCAGCAGGTCAAGCGATCCGATGGTGCTGCGCAACACGTGAGCCGGTCCGCCGAACAGGTCCGGAAACCGGTACACCTCGACCGCATCGGTCAGGGCACCGAGGACAGCCGGGTATCCCGGCACCATTGTCGTCGTTTGTGCCCCGGCCGTGCTGAGCGCCAGCGGCAACGCACCGGCGACGTCCGCGAGACCGCCTGTCTTCACCAGCGGGAAGATCTCAGACGCCACAGCGAGAACGCGGATCAAGTCAGAGGTCCAGGCGATCGATCATCGGTTGCGTAATCAGGCAGATGCCGCGTTCGGTGCGGCGGAAACGCCGTGCATCGTCCTCGGCGTCCTCGCCAACGACGAGGCCCGCCGGTATTCTGACCCCTTTTTCAACGATCACGTTGCGCAGCCTCGCGCCGCGGCCGATATCGGCGTCCGGCAGGATCACCGCCTGTTCCACCCTGGCATAAGAATGCACATGCACGCTGGTGAACAACAGTGACTGGCGCAGGAATGACCCGGAGACGATGCAGCCGCCCGACACCAGCGACGAGATAGCCTCACCCCGCCGGCCCACCTCCTCATGGACGAACTTTGCGGGCGGGGTAATTTCGGCGTACGTCCAGATCGGCCAGTCGCGATCGTAGAGATCGAGGGCGGGGATGATCGCCGTCAGGTCGATATTGGCTTCCCAGTAGGCGTCGAGCGTGCCGACGTCGCGCCAGTAAGCCTCGCGTTCCGCCCCCGAGGTGACGCAGGACGTGGTGAAGCGATGGGCCACGGCTTTGCCGTGCTTGACCAAATAGGGGATGATGTCCTTGCCGAAATCCCGGCTGGACAGCGGGTCCGCTTGATCGCGGTGCAACTGCTCGATCAGAAATCGCGTGTTGAAAACATAGATGCCCATGCTGGCCATGGACATGTTCGGGTTGTCGGGCATCGGCGGCGGATCAGCGGGCTTCTCAATGAATGCGACGATGCGATCGGTCTCATCGATATGCATGACCCCGAACCCGCTGGCCTGCTCGCGCGGCACCTCGATACAGCCAACGGTCACGTCCGCGCCGCGCTCGACGTGCTGCGTCAGCATGAGCGCGTAATCCATCTTGTAGATGTGGTCGCCGGCCAGGACGACGATATATTCGGGGTTGTAGCCTTCGATAATGTCGATGTTCTGGTACAGCGCGTCAGCGGTGCCGGCGTACCAGCTGTCGCCTGATCTTTGTGATGCCGGCAAAATATCAAAACCCTCGTTGCGCTCCGGGCGGAAAAAGTTCCAGCCGCGTTGCAGGTGCCTGATGAGGCTATGGGCCTTGTACTGTGTCGCGACGCCGATCCGCCGGATGCCGGAGTTCACGGCGTTGGACAGGGCAAAGTCGATGATCCGGCTCTTGCCGCCGAAATACACCGCCGGTTTGGCCCGCACGTCGGTCAGTTCGAGCAGCCGGGAGCCTCGTCCGCCGGCCAGGACGTAGGCCATGGCTTCACGAACGACCGGAGCGTGCAATCCTGGGCGTTGGGCCATCAACACGTCTCCAGTCTGGGCGGTGCTTGTTGACCCCTCACAATAAGGGCCCGTCCGGAAACATGCCAGGATACCTTCAGTCGTCCGTCAGGGCGCGGTGTACGTCGGGACGTTCCAGACCAGCTCCGCGTAGTCCCGGATCGATCGGTCCGAGGAGAACCAGCCGACATTCGCGGTGTTGAGAATGGCGGCCTGCCACCAGTCATCCGGCCGCCGCCAGAGGTCGCCGGTCATGCGTTGCTTCGCAAAGTAGTCGTCGAAGTCGGCGCAGACCCCAAAATAATCATGGTACCGCAGAGAGTTGACCAAGCCGCGGTAGCGGTCGCGCTCATCCGGGGAGAACACCCCCGCCTCGACACTGGACAAGACCTCAGCCAGGACCGGTGAGGCGGCGATGACATCGGTCGAATCGATGCCGAGGCCGCGCCTCGCGGCGACCTGTTCGGCGGTCAGGCCGAAAATGAACATGTTTTCGGCGCCGACGCGTTCCAGGATCTCGATGTTTGCGCCATCCAGCGTGCCGATCGTC
>DASWON010000051.1:0-3011 GCA_036398735.1 Rhodopila sp. | reverse complement strand
CCTGTCGCGGGTGCGCAACCAGCTTCAGGACCGCTTCCTGCTGTGCGACGGCGCGACGCTGTTCGACTGGAATCTGGCCACGCTGCTCGCCGACGCGGCGGCCGACGAGCCCGGGGTGATTGCCCGGGTGGCGCAGTCGGCCGCCGGGGTCAGCCGGGGAATCGCTGTGTGTCGCCGCGAACTGGTGGATCACCTGCCGCCGCACAACGCGTTCGGTGCCGAGGCTCCCGCGGTTCGGATCACGAGGGACCTGGACGCCAAGGGGCCGATCCGCGGGGGTCCGATCGGCGGGGGGCCGTCCGGCAGAGGCCTGAGCCGCGGGGGGCCGATCGGCAGAGGCCTGAGCCGCGGGGGTTCTGCTGCCGGGGAGCTGGCCGATGAGGGTCCGATCGGCGGGAGCCTGATCGGCGGGGGACTGGAGGGCGGAGGCCTGCTGCGGGTGACCGTGGTCGACGATCGTTCCGGGGCCACGGGCGGGATCCCATTGGGCAACGCGACGACCACGGGCGCAGCCGCATGGCCGGCGGCGGAGGCACCCATCCGGCTGCGGCGCCCGGCGCTGTTTCTCGACCGCGACGGGGTCCTCAACATCGATCATGGCTACGTTGGGTCGCCGGATCGATTCGAGTGGGTGGAAGGCGCGCTCGATACGATCCGTTACGCCACCCGGGCGGGCTGGCACGTCTTTATCGTTACCAACCAGTCGGGCGTGGCGCGCGGCCTCTACACCGAGGATGCCGTGCGGGCCCTGCTCGACTGGGTCGGCGACCAGGCACGCGCGGCGGGCGGAACGATCGACGACGTCAGGTTCTGCCCGTTCCATCCCGATGCGGCGCTGGAGGCCTATCGGCAGGCACATCCGTGGCGCAAGCCGCTGCCGGGCATGGTGCTGGACCTGATCGATGTCTGGGAGCTCGATCCCGGAGAGGCGGTGATGATCGGCGATCAGCCGACGGACATGGAAGCTGCCGCGGCAGCCGGGGTGGCCGGCCATCTGTTTCCAGGAGGCAACCTTCTGCGCTTCGCGAAGCCGATATTGGACAGAAACGGATGATGATCGATCGCCTGCCGTGTTCCGCGGCCTGCCACGCAATATCCCTGCCGGTTCCGGGCACGCATCGGCCGCGGGGGTTTCTCTGGCCGCAGCCGATCGCTGTCCTGCAGGGCGGGTCCCCCGCGAGGCGGTCTCACGACCACTTCGCTTGACACACATCAATGCAGAACGCGCCCGAACGTCCTTCAAGCATCGCGTCAGATGTAACGAGGACGTATGATGAAGCTGGTCATGGTCGCGTTGTTCGCCGGCATCCTGCTGGCTGCTGCACCGGCGACCGCAGACTGGAATGAGCCAAACGTTCCTGGTACGCAAACGTATCGTCTGATCGGACTTTCGCCTCAGGCCCGCGTCCGGGAATACGAAGTCAAAGACTATGACGCCGCGCGGATGCTGATCGCATACAACGCCGGCAGCGACGAGCCCGCCGTCTACGACGACGTCGAGGGCAAGGTCATCCGCTATGAATACGAGCACAAGCCAACCACGTCGGTCCTGCAGATCGAACGCGACTATGGCACGATCCTGCAAGCCAGGGGCTTCGAACCCCTCATCGCCGGGCGAGGCATTCGCTATCCCGGGCTCGGCGTCAATGACCAGGACATGGTCGGATACTGGCGCTGGGAGGATCCGAACAAAGGGATGATCTGGGTGCACCTGCACGCCTGGTACAATGGCAGCCACGACCTGCCCCGCTCCACCCTGACGATCGTCGAAACCAGCACGATGCAGCAGATGTTGCAGACCAACGCGGCCACCGAGGCCGGGGCCAGCAGCCTGGCGGATGCGCTGCAGGAAAATGGACGGGTGGCGGTCTATGGCATCGCGTTCGACTTCGACAGGGCGACGATCCGACCAGAGGCGACTCCATGCTCGGGCACGTTCTCACGATGCTCACGGCGAATCCGCGGCTGCAGCTGACCATCGAGGCACACACCGATTCGATCGGGCAGCCCGCTCACAACCAGGCGCTCTCGGCGGACCGCGCGGGCGCGGTGCGAACATGGCTGGTTGCCCATGGCGTCGATGCGACCCGGCTGACCAGCACGGGCCTCGGGGACAGCAAGCCAATCGCCAGCGACGCGACGGAGGACGGCAGGACGCAGAACCGCCGCGTGGAACTGTTGCGACGCTGACCCGGATCAACCCGGGGGCCCGCCGCGCTGGTCGCATTAACCGGCGCTTAAGACATCGCGGTCATGCTGGCCCGGATAGCTCTGGGCCTCATGCACATGTGGCGTCTCGTGATCTGTACTGTGTTGCTGCTGGCCGGCCCGGCCGTGGCGCAGACTCTGCGGTATGATGAAGATCATACCGCGCAGACGCACCGCGCCCGCGGCACTGGCGAGGCAAGCGATGGCCAGTACGGACGGCATGAGCGTGGCAGCAGCAGGGGCTACAGCCGATCAGGGCATGGCCGCTCGGGATCCCGCGGCTCTGGTCGGAGCCGCTCAGGATATGGCCAGTCGGGATATGCCCAGTCGGGGTATGGCCAGTCGGGGTATGGCCAGTCGGGATATGGCCATGGCGGACGCCGTGGAGCGGGCCGCCACCCGGTCAGTCTGTCCGGGGGCGCCATCGAGCCCGCCCGGCTCGGACCGGCGCCAGCGGGATTTTGGTACCGATGTGATGAACCGGCGGGATATTATCCGTATATTCCGGCCTGCCGGACGCCATGGCGAGTCGTGCCGTCCGTGCCGCCCAGATAAAGGACCAAGTGCAATGCGATCGTTGAAACGCCCAGCCGTCCTCCTTGTGCCCATATTGCTCCTGAGCGCTTGCGCGAGCGAGCCGCTGGGTCCGACAATCGGAGTGATGCCTGCGCCGGGCAAGCCATTCGACGTCTTCCAGGGCGATCAGGCCTTGTGCAAGCAGTACGCCTCCGGCGAGGTCCAGGGCGGTGCGCAACAGGCGAACAACCGCCAGGTCGGCACTGCCGTCGTCGGTACCCTGCTTG
>DASWON010000050.1:0-6113 GCA_036398735.1 Rhodopila sp. | reverse complement strand
ACCGGGCAGCTCGCGATCATGGTGGGCGGCGATTCGGCAACAATCGACAAGGCGATGCCAGTGCTGTCGGCGATGGGCACCTCTGTGCTGCGGACCGGGGGCGTTGGGTCGGGCCAGGCGATGAAGGCGCTGAACAACCTGGTCAGCACCGGCGGGTTCCTGATCGGTATCGAGGCTTTGCTGATCGGCCAGCGCTTCGGGCTCGATCCGGCTGTCATGACGGATGTCCTGAACGCCGCCACGGGCATGAACAATTCGACCCAGCGGAAGTTCAAGCAGTTCGTGCTGTCGCGCAAATTCGACGCAGGCTTCACCATGGGCCTGCTGGCAAAGGACCTCTCCATCGCCATGCAGGTGGGCCGGGAAACCGCCACGGCGGCGCCGATCTCCGCGCTGGTGAACGAGATGATCGTCTCGGCACAGGCCAAGTTCGGTCCGAACGCGGATCACACCGAGATGGCGAAGCTGTGCGAATTGCTGGCGGGATCGGACCTGGAAGCGTCCTGATGCGGCGCGCCCACGCCAGCCTGCCCGACCCGGCATTCGCGCCGGGTCCAAAGCTGGCGTCGGGCACAAACCCGGCGCCAGGCCCGGCATTCGCCTTGGGTTCAAAATGCGCGCCGGGCCGAAAATCCCCGCTGCGGCCCCGGTCGGCGCCGGGCCCGCGGTCGGCGCTGGGCCTCGTGTTTGCACTGAGCCTGGCACTCGCCCCGGCCCGAACGCACGCCGCCGATCCTTCCATCCTGTGGAAGATCGTCAACGGCAAATGCGTGCCGCACGAGCAGACCGACCGTGACCCGTCGCCCTGTGCCGTGGTCGATCTGGCGCAGGGACCCGCCAAGGGCTTCGTCGTGCTCAAGGATATCAACGGAATAGCGCAGTTCCTGTTGATCCCGACAACACGGCTCGGCGGTATCGAAGATCCGGCGATTCTGCAACCGGACGCCACCAACTACTGGAGCGCAGCCTGGGAGGCACGCTATTTCGTCGACGAACGTCTGCATACGTCGTTGCCGCGAGACGCGGTCTCGCTCGCGATCAACTCGGCGTTCGGCCGGTCGCAGGACCAGTTGCATATCCACATCGATTGCGTCAGTCCTGACGTGCGTCAGGCGATCGCGGCGAATATCGACAAGGTTGCGACGCGCTGGACGCCGTTTCCGGTGCCGCTGGCCGGACACCGGTATCAATCCATCCGGATCGAATCCGAATCACTGGACGGGATCGATCCGTTCCGGATCCTGGCGGAAAACGACGCCGAGGCGCGCGCGGATATGGCAAGATATACGTTGGTGCTCGTTGGCGCGACCTTCCCTGACAAGGGCAATGGTTTCGTCCTGCTGGCCGATCGTGCCGACCTGCCCGCCGGCGACCGGGCGTCGGGCGAACAACTGCAGGACCATACGTGCGCGGTGGCGCCGAAGTAGTTGCCGGCGGTTGCGCGTGGTGCCGAAGTCGTCGCCCACGCCGCAGTAGAGCCACTGGATCCTGCCATACCGCCGTGGCACCTGCGGGATTGGAGGCGGTCGAACCGAGACGGTCAGGCCGGAAAATCCCTGCCGCCTTTGCGCAGAGCCGAACGCCCCTGCATTGCGCGCCCCCGGCCATGACGGACGACCGGACAGGTGCCGCGACCGCAACATCATCAATGCCGCCAAACCGTACCCGGGAGAAGGCTGACCGGGCGACACCGAGCCGGCCCCCGCGTCAGGGGACCGTTGCGGCTTGCCATCAGTCCCTCGGCGACGGCCGCATTCGCCAGCCGAGGCAGGCTTACGCCACGCGGGATGGCTCGGCGCCGGCTCGCCGCCGGCGGCACAGCACGCCAAGGCCCGCCAGGCCGGTGGCGAGCAGGGCCATGGAAGCCGGTTCCGGGACCCCATACAGCGCGCCGTCACCGGTAAACGTGTAGGCCAGGCTTTGCGTCACCGCCAAGGTCCCATCGAGCGAAACGACCGCCGGGCCGAAACTCGCCACGAAGACTCCCCCGGGCTGGCTCTGGGCGAAATTGAGCGGACTCGTGCCCGTCAGAAGGGCGCCCTGTCCCGTGCCGAACTGGCCAAAGAGCCCCGCGCTTTGCGCAATGGTTTTCTGCAGGGCGACCGTGTCGCCGGCCTGGCCGCTCTCGGTATCAGCCCCGCCGGTACCGCTGAAGACAATGCCATTGAGCGAGAACGTCCCGCCGAAACTGATGCTTCCACCCCCGTTGGTGGCGCCGAGCGTCATCGTCCCGGTGAAGGCTTCCGAGAATAAGTACAGGGCGTCCGTCAGGTCCTCCCCGGCGAACGGCGCGAACGTGGCGTCGAAGAACGAGTCGGGTACGATTTGCTGATTGCCCGGATCGGCAATGGAGATCGCCTGCGTCGATGTGGCGGTCTGGGTGATCGTCGCGGCGTTCGCGGCGGCAGTGTGACCTATCCCGAATGCCACGAGGAGCGAAGCCGCGACGTAGTCTGGTCTGATTTGCATCTTCATGGCGGCCCCGATCCGTTAGAATGTTGCACACGCAACAAACATGCCATTGTGTTCACAGGCATGATTCCAGCACCTTGAGGCAGATCGCGCATTCTGTTTTCAGGAAAGTGTAAGGTTTATCGACACCCGCGGGCGTTCGCCCGCACGAAAGCTCTCGCACAAAAGCTCTCGCACAAGAGCTCGGGCGCTGGACCTTGGGCTCTTGACCTCCGACGCCACGGTCGGCCACCTGCCGGTGTTTCCGGTCTGCGCGAAAGTGCTGGAGCGGTTGGCGACGGTCAGGATGTCCCGGCATCGTGACGGGCGACCGGGTGCCCGCCCTGCGCTCCGCCTCGCACCGCGAGCCCGACCGCCAGGAGCAAAGCCACGCCTGCGGCGGCGGACAGTGCGGCGAGCGGTGACAGGGACAGTGCCAGGACACCGCACCCCGAACCGAACGCCAGGCTCAGCCACACCGCGCCGTACGCAACGACGCGGTCGCCACCGCCTTTGCGGCCAACGATGTCCGCGAGCGCGCGGCCGATCTGCACGAGGGTGCCGGTGACATAGGTCAGCCCGATGCCGATGCCGCCGGCGCGGTGCATCGTCGCGTTCTGCAGCCCCATGGCGAACACCAGCGGGCAGGGGACGTACGGCACCATTGACGGCGGCACCACAAGACCGGGCCAGTGCAGCGCCGCCCCGCACGCCAGCGCCGCGGCCTCCACCCCGAGAACCAGGGACGGGCCGAACCGCCCACCGAGCGGTTCGAGCAGTTCCCCCGCCGCCACGCCGGCAACGAACAGCGCGATCACCGCACCGATCAGAGCAGCCTTCGGCCACTCCTGATGCACCAGCGATGCCGCCAGGTCGGTCGTGTTGCCGCTCATGAACGACAGGAACAGGCCGCCGGAACCGGCCAGGCCGGCGGCATCGACCCAGCCCGCGAGGCCCGCCAGCAGCAGAGCCAGGCCGAATGCCCCGTCGTTCTTCGTCGCGCCAGCATGACGTGTGGGCGCGCCGGGGTTGCTGCTGGCGCCACAACTCCCCCCGGCCGAGCCTGCGGCGCTGGCCCGGCTGTCGTCGCGCCCGGCCGAGCGATCACCTTCGGTCGCTGCGAACCCGTCGCTCATGGCGCCTCTGTTGCCACCGGGCTGGCCGTCATCGCCCGCGGCCGAACCTGCGGCGCTGGCACGGCTGTCGTCGCGCCCGGCCGAGTGATCACCTTCGGTCGCTGCGAACCCGTCGCTCATGGCGCCTGCGTCGCCGCCGGGCTGGCCGTCATCGCCTGCGGCCGAGCCTGCGGCGCTGGCCCGGCTGCGGCGCGGGCCTGGCTGTCATCGCCCCCGGCCCACCCATGACCTTTGGTCGCTGCGAACCCGTCGCTCATGGCGCCTCTGTTGCCACCGGGCTGGCCGTCATCGCCCGCGGCCGCGCCACCACCTCCGGTTGCCGCGACTCCGTTGCTCATGGCGGCGCCACTGTCTCCCGCGGCCGCGCCATCTCCTCCGGTCACCGCGACGCCGCCGCTGTTGAAGGCGCCGCCATCATCCGTGGCCGGCCTGTCACCACCGGTGGCCGTGGCGCCGACGCCGTTGGGCGCGTCACCATCACGCGGCGCGCGCCATCATCTCCTGCCGCGCTGTTGGCATTCGCCGCCGCGCTGTCAGCTGCCCGCCAGGCCATGGCCTACCAGTTTGCCGGGATCGACGATCCGGTCGAAATCCTCGGCGCTGACCGCGCCGGACCGGACGGCGGCCTCCTTCAGCGTCAGGTCCTCCGCCATCGCCGTGTGGGCAATCTCCGAGGCCTTGTCATAGCCGATGACCGGCGACAGCGCGGTCACCAGCATCACCGACTCGTTGACGTACTGGCTGATCCGCTTCTCGTTCAGCCGCGTGCCGTCGACCGAATACAGCCGGAATTTCTCCATCCCGTCGGCCAGGATCCGGGCGCAGTGCAGCACGTTGTTGATGATGATCGGGCGCATCGTGTTCAGCTCGAAATTGCCCTGGCTGCCGGCGAACGCGACCGCGGTGTCCTCGCCGATGACCTGGATGCAGATCATCACGATCGCCTCGCACTGCGTCGGGTTCACCTTGCCCGGCATGATCGAGGAGCCCGGCTCGTTGTCCGGCAGCAGCAGCTCCCCCAGGCCGCAACGTGGCCCCGAGGCGAGCCAGCGCATGTCGTTGGCGATCTTCATCAGCGCCACCGCCAGACCGCGCAGGGCCGCGGACGCGCGGGTCATCGCGTCCAGTGACCCCTGGGCGGCGAACTTGTTCGGCGCGGTGATGAACGGCTTGCCCGTCAACGCGGCGATGCGCGCGGCGATCTTCACGCCAAATCCGGGCGGCGCGGTGATGCCCGTGCCGACCGCCGTGCCCCCGGCAGCCAGTTCGTACAGGCCTCGCCGGCTGGCCTCGATGTCGCGCATCGCGTCACGCAGCTGATGCGCATAGCCGGACCATTCCTGTCCGACGGTCAGCGGCACCGCATCCTCCAGATGCGTGCGGCCGATCTTCACGACGTCCATCCACAGCTCGGCCTTTTCCTCGATCGCCCGGGCCAGCAGATCGGTCTGCGGCAGCAGCAGATCATCGAGCGCCGTGACCGTCGCGACATGCATGGCGGTGGGAAAGGTGTCGTTGCTCGACTGGCACATATTGACATCGTCATTCGGATGCACCGGCGTCTTGCTGCCGAGGCGCCCACCCAGCAACTGGATGGCGCGGTTCGAAATCACTTCGTTGAGGTTCATGTTCGACTGGGTGCCCGAACCGGTCTGCCAGACATACAGCGGAAAGTGCCCGTCCAGCTGGCCGGTGACGACCTCCTCGGCGGCTCGGATGATCGCTTCCGCCTTCTCCGCCGGCAGGCGGCCATCGTCGCGGTTCACTTCGGCCGCGGCCTGCTTGACGACGCCGTAAGCGCGCGACAGTGCCTTCGGCATGCGATCGTCGGCGATGGAGAAATGGTGCAGGCTGCGCTGCGTTTGAGCCCCCCAGTAGCGGTCCGCCGGCACCTCGACGGCGCCCATCGAGTCGGTTTCGGTTCGGGTGCCGGTAGCCTCGATGCCGATCGGTATGTTAAGCATGGGTCTGGCTCCTTGAATGGCGCTGCAGCCGGTTGGGCGTTAATCGGGCGTGATCTGAACGGAGGTTCGGGTGCCCGGTTCGGGACTTACAGGAAGGATTGATGCCCGGTCTTGTTGAATCGGTCTCGCAGGATGCCAGCCACCACTTCAGCAAACGGCCGGCGATGTGGATCCGCCTGCTGGCCGGTCTCGGCGTCGAGGGCGACGCTCACCTGGGCACCACGGTGCAGCACCGCTCCCGCGTCGCGCGGGATCCCACCCAGCCTAATCTCCGGCAGGTGCACTTGTTGCACCGGGAACTTCTGCAGGCGCTGGAGAGTCAGGGGTTTCACATCGGCCCCGGCGATATCGGCGAGAACATCCTGACCCGCGGCGTCGATCTGCTGGCGTTGCCGACCGGGGCGGTGTTGCGGATCGGTGAGGCCGCCCGCGTCCGCGTGACGGGGCTGCGCAACCCCTGTGTCCAGCTGGACCGGTTCAGGCCGGGTCTGATGGCGGCGACGCTGGGGCGTGACGCATCCGGCAGGCTGATCCGCAAGGCCGGTGTCATGGCGGTTGTCGT
>DASWON010000049.1:0-16598 GCA_036398735.1 Rhodopila sp. | reverse complement strand
CCAGGTGCCGGCCCATCCTGCGCGGATCCGGCCCCGCCCGACCCGTTGGGTGCCGGGCCGTTGGGTGCCAAGCCGTGCTGTGGCGGGCCGTCGGGTGCCGGGCCGTCGGGTGCCAAGCCGTGCTGTGGCGGGCCATGCCGGGCTGTTGCGTCATCACGTGCGGTGACGAGAGACGCGTTCGGGAGGGCGGGTCCTGAGCCCGACGGCGTCGACGGTGGAAGAAGCCTCTGGTTCATCACATACTCCAACTGTTTCGACACTCGCGCAGCCGGGCCGCAGCGTCATTGATGCTGCTCAACCAGGATGCCACGCGCCACTGTCGCGGCGATGAAGCCGTCATGAATTTTCCGGCCGGGCCGCCTCTGCGCCTCCGCCGGCGAGCGCGGGCGCGCCGGCATTGGCCCGCCTCCCGCTACGGTGCCGGAGCGGCCGGGGATGAGGTCTGGCCGGTCGCGAAGACGCGGTTTCGTCGGCCCTCAGCTCGACGGATGCGTGTCCGGCTGGGTGTTCACGGCCGCCCGGTGGACCGGAGGATTCGCGAACCCGGACTTCGCCGGGACCACACATCGCCCGGACGATCAAAACGATGCAATGCCGCCGCCTCTGGCACGCGCCACGATATGGTGCGACGATTGTCCCGACAGGCGTCTCTCCCGAGAGGCATCCGTCCCAACAGGCATCTGTCCCGACAGGCATCGGCATCATGGCCACACCCGCAGAGGTCATGGAAAGGTCATGGCCGACCGACGCGACTGTGACACTCCCGGACGCCTCGCCGTCATCCGCACCGGCGCGCGGTCTCGCTTCGGGCCACCGACGGACAGCGACGCACATCGTTTCACATTCGCCCGCGGATCGATTCCGGCCCGTCGATGCCCGAAGGCACCCGGGCGCCCTCGGGCACCGGCTCCCACGAATGCGGCACAGGCCGAGCGTCGAATGACACGAGGACGCCCCTGGGCGCGATGGTTTGCGCAGGCGTCGCCTGCACGTCATCCGCTACGCAGCACATCAGGGCCGGGATCATCTCGATGCCAATCGGACTTTTTCGAGAAAGGCGGCTCCGAGACTCCGGCCTCGGTTTCTTGCTGGCCCGGCGTTCCTCAGCGCAATGCGGTGACCTCCGAAGGCAGAGCCGCAATATCGACGCTTCATAAACGGCGATACATTGCCGCATGCTGAGACTGCCCGATCCGGCTTCCAAGCGTCGCCACCACGGGACCCGCGCCTGTGCGGCTCGGATCCCCTGGTGTTCTGCTTGGAAGGCGTCACGCCATAGGCCGGTCTGCGGGCGTATTCAGATCGACGGCGACCCTGGCGCGATATTGTCTGCATGTGGCTGACGCGTCCGAAGTCCACTCTGGCCGAACGCCCAGTACGGCGGCCTTCGGACCCATCACGCTTGCGCCGATCCTGACGCTTGGTTCTCGCACCAAATCAATCGGCTAAATCCAGTCGATGGCAGATGAACGGACCAGACGATTCTGAGGCCGGATCTCGTCCGCTAGTCCTGCTTTATCGAATCCCGCGGATTTTCATCCGGATGGGCGAAAGACTGTGTTTTCTGCTTGTAAGCTCCGCTGGCGGGTCCGACCGTAGTCGGGCTGTTACCGTCCGTCTTCTGCTTGTACGCTCCGCTGGCAGGTCCAACCGTCGTCGGGCTATTGCCGTCCGTCTTCTGCTTGTACGCACGGCTCGCCGGGCCCACCATGGTCGGGCTGTTGCCGTCCTGCGTCTTCTGCTTGTACGCACGGCTGGCGGGACCGACTGTGGTGGGGCTGTTGCCGTCCTGTGTCTTCTGCTTGTACGCGCGGCTGGCGGGACCCACCATGGTCGGACTGTTGCCGTCCTGGGTCTTCTGCTTCGAGGCGCCGCTGGCGGGGCCAACCATCGTCGGGCTGTTGCCGTCCTGCGTCTTCTGCTTCGAAGCACCGCTGGCGGGGCCGACCGTTGTCGGGCTGTTACCGTCCTGCGTCTTCTGCTTTTGCTCCGATGGCGCCTGGGCAAAGACCGGTGCCGCCACAAGCAGGCCCGCGGCCATCACCACCGCCGAAAGGTTAACGATCTTCATCAGGAACTCCAAATGCGGTTTATGGGGTATCGTTGCGAAGTGGTCACTTCGCGAGAGATGCTCGGCTCTTCAGGCGTCAATAGGCGAGTGAGTTCAACCTGTCGTTGACTTGGATCAATGTCTGTCCATCGCGGGAATAGACCTGATCCCGCCGCGGATCAACTGACCGGCCGCACCCCTCGGCGAACCGCCCAAGACACGGTCGTACTGATCCCGGTCTCAGATTCGAGTGGGCAAAATCCGCCGCCAGGAACCATCCGATTTATCCGCTGGCCGTAAATCTGGCGAGTCGATTCACCCAGCGCCTGCGAACCACGCAGTAGACCGGACCACCGGCCCCGAAGACCGTGCGCACCGTACTGTCTTCGTCACCACGACCCAAGTTCGATTTCGCTCCCCCAACCGCCGGGGCGGCCCCGCCGTGGCTGCGCAAGCCGCGGGCGCCGGCGTCTTTGTCGGTGCGAACGTTCACCAGGAGTGAGCCATGGCGCAGCGATCACGAGCGAAGCAGGCTTCCGGCGCGGGTGTCCCCCAGCACGGTCCTGATGCCGTCGAGCAGGGCGTTGTCCAGCAACGGCTTCTCCAGCACCATCCGGATGCCGGCGCCGGCGGCCCGCGATCGCACCTGCCCCGTCGCGTGGCCGGTCAGGAGGATAACGGGCACGGGCATATTCCGGGCGCGCAGGTGATCCAGCAGTTGGAAGCCGTCAAGGTGCGGCACGCGATCGTCAATGATCAGGCAGGTGGCCGACGGCAGGTCGCGATCGGCAAGCAGCCCCCTGGCTTCCCGGTGCGCGTGGACACTGAAGCCTTCCAGCCGCAGGGCGAATTGCAATGCATCGCACACGGCCTGGTCGTCGGCGGCAATGAGAATCAGCGGCGGGCGGCAGTTCTGCATCTGGGCTTCTCTGTCGGAGGTGGGCCACTCCGTATCGCGGTCGGACCAGTCCCTTAGAGCCAGGTTACCCGGGGCGCATTGACAAACCGCAATTGGCGCGCCGACACGACGGGACGTGTCCGCGTCCGCCCCCGGCAGCCGCTGGTCAGGATCAGACAACATCGCTCAGATCCTCCTTGCTCATCATCCGCAGGGTCAGGCGAAAGACAGTCCCGCCCCCCGGATTCGGCTCCGCCCAGAGGTGACCACCGTGGGACTCGATGATGGTCCGTGAGATCGACAGGCCGACCCCCATGCCTTGCGGCTTGGTGCTCACAAACGGCTGAAACAGCTGTGACGCGATCGCCGGGGCGATGCCGAGCCCGGTGTCGGCCACGCTGACCTCGGCCATGTTCGGTTCGCGCCGCGCCGTGGCAATCGTGAGGGTCCGATGGGCCGTCTCCTGCATCGCTTCGATCGCGTTGCGTACCAGGTTCAGCAGCACCTGATGGATCTGCACCTTGTCGACCACGACAAACGTGGCACGCGGATCGAGCGCGAAGCTGACCCTGACCCCGGCCTCCCCGATACCGACCAGCGCAAGCGCGCAGGCCTCTTCGATCAGCCTGGTCAGGCTCTCCACATGACGTTCGGTTTCTCCCCTGGCGACGAACTGGCGCAGCCGGCGGATGATCTGGCCGGCGCGCAACGCCTGATCGGAGGCTCGCTCGATCGCGTCGCGGATCATCAGGGTCTGGACATTATCCGACCCCATCAGCAGCCTGCGAGAGCCGTTCAGATAACCGACGACGGCGGTCAACGGCTGGTTCAGCTCATGAGCAAGGGCCGACGCCATCTCACCCATCGCGGTAAACCGCGACATGTGGATCAGTTCCGCCTGCAGATCGTGCAGCCGCTTGGCCGTTTCCTCGCGTTCGGTCACGTCGCGGGCAAAGCCGGTGAACCAGCGGTCGTCACCGGCGGTCATTTCGCCGACCGTCAGTTCCATCGGGAAAACCGAACCATCGCTGCGCGAGCCGATGACGATGCGGCCGCGGCCGATGATCCGTCGGTCCCCGGTTTCGAGATAGTCCCGCATATAGCCGCCGTGCCGCTCACGCTCCGGCGGCGGCATCAGCATGCTGACGTCATGGCCGATGACTTCGCGCCGGGTGTAGCCGAACAGGCGCTCCGCGGTCTGGCTGAAGGATTGAATGCGTCCGTCCTGGCCAATGACGATCATTGCATCGGGGACGGTATCGAGCACCGATCGCAGGTACATCTCGCTCTGCATCAGCGCGACCTGCGATTCATTGGCCGATGCCAGGGTGCGCTGCAGGGCTGCCTCGACTCGCCTGCGCTCCTCAACCTCGGTCTGCAGGCGGGCGTTCGCCTCGGCCAGTTCGCCGGCACGATCGGACAGAAGCTGCATGACCTGACCCGTCGCATGATCGCCGTGCGGCTCCGCCAACCATGCGTATTCGGCACTGACGTCGATCTGGTTCGAGACGAAATAACGCGGCTTGCCGTCCGCATCGTTCACCGGGGCGATCAGCAGGCGGTTCCAGAACGCCTCACCGTTCTTGCGGTAGTTCCGGATGTCGACGTTGATCGGCTCGGCCGCTGCGAGGGCGGTGCGAAGGCGGACGATGGTCATCGGATCGGTTGCCGGCCCCTGCAGGAACCGGCAGTTGCGGCCCATGATCTCCTGGTACTGATATCCCGTCAGACGGCAGAACGCATCGTTGGCGAAAATGACCGGATGATCGGGCTGCGCGGCGTCTGTGATGAGCGTTGGCGTCGGGGTCAACCGGGCCACGGCGGCGAACGGGTCCGGATCGCCATCCCGCCTCGGCGACAGGCGCCCGCCGCGTTTGCCGCGCTGCTTCGGCTGCGCGCGCGTGGAGCGTGACTGCCAACGGTCCGAGGGCGGCTCATGCATGGCCGCGAACCGCCGGCAGGCGTGAGGCCAGGGATGCCGCCATTGGCCGGGTAGCAACCGGACACGGCACCTGACGACCCATCGCCGCCGGATGACCCGCGGTTGCCGGATGACCCATGGTCGTCGGGTGACCCATGGTCGTCGGGTGAGCCATGGTCGCCGGATGAGCCATGATCGCCGGGCGATGGATATATTCCAATTTCGGCTTCGTCATCGGAATATGTCCATGGTGGCTGAGATCGCCTCCGCGATCGAGGATGCGGGCGCGGAGGATATTCCGGTATCGCGATCTTGCGGTCCGCACTGCCGTGGATCCACGCCAGGATCGACCTCAGAACAAAAGGCTACGTGCGAAGACAGTCGTTTACCGGTGTCCCCGTCGCTCCGAAAGCTCGTTGAGTGTTGATCCATGGCACGACGAACTTTCGGATCCGGACGATAAGCCACCGGGTACTGGATCGCCTTGATATAGGTCAATCCGTCGGCTGGCCTAGGATCTGCTCATGGTCCGGGCGGTAGCGGTCGAAAGGCGGGCGCACGATGCGGACTTCAGGTCCGGCTAGGCGACCAGCTGGCGCAGGGCGGAGGTGTTCCTGACCAGGATGCGTCGCGCGGTCGGCCGGGCGATCATCCCGTCACGCTCCAGTTGCGACAAGGTGCGGGAGACGGTTTCGATGGTCAGTCCCAGATAGTCAGCGATGTCCTGGCGGGTCATCGCAAGGTCGATGGTGGTTTCACGCTGGCCGGACCGCTGTGCCATCTCGAGCAGGAAGGTCGCCACTTTCTGCGCGGCACCAGAACGACCAAGCAGAAGCGAATGCTCCTGAGCCCGCACAGCGCTTTGCATCGCATAGGCGAACAGCTGCCGGGCCCAGTCACCATCGGTGGTGGCCAGCATCTCCGCCCTTTGCCGATGGAAGGAGATCACCGCGCAGTCGGTCACCGCCTCGGCCGAGAGCAGGCGTTCGGTGCCATGTTCGAGTCCGAACACGTCGCCTGCCACGTGAAAGGCCTCGATCTGGCGGCGGCCGTCATGGGTGAACCGGCAGGTCCGCACCATGCCGCTCACGACCCGGTAGAATGTCTTGGCCTCGTCGTGTTCCGCATAGATTTCATGATCGGCAAGGAAATGCAGGACGGTCTCTTTCTGTGCGAAGCCGGTCCGGCTGGCTGCATCAGGTGCCGGTGAAGGCATCCACGGCGTCCGCAGGGACGGGGGTGGAACAACAAAACCGGTTCTGGCGGAGACGGCGGAGTGCAGCGACATCGGAGGCTCCTGTCATCGGGAAGGATCGTGTGCACCCTGACTACCCGCCGCCGCTCGGCCCTGAAATTCGGTTCTATCCTACGTGATTCTACGTGCCGCCCGGTGTCCCCGACGTCATTCCATGCGCGGGCCGCCCGGCCCAGGGCCCCTCGCCGCGATGCCACACGGCTCAGGCAGAAACATGCATGTAGATACGATCTGATGTAGATGCGCCGCGGTTTCGATACGGTCGATTGTCGGTATGGCATAGTATAGATACGGTATCGTGTTGATACGGCCTGAGATAGATACGGTCTGGCGTAGATATCGTCTGAGATGGATACGGTCTGGCGTAGAGATGGTCCGAGCGTTCTCCGGCGCGGCGACGTCAGGGGGAGGCAGTTTCTTCCAAAACCGGAACAGAATCCCGAAGCACCTCGAGAAACGTCCGCGTCACGGCGCTGGCGGCCCGGCGCTGTGCGTCATGGGCGAAGACCACCGCGAGTTCCCAGCAGATCTCGGGTTCTGCCAGGTGTGCGACCCCCAGAGCACGCGCCCCCGGCGGCCGGCTGCCGTTCACCACCACGGCCTCCGGCACCAGCGCGACCCCAAGACCGTGCGCCACGAGGTCCAGCTGGGTCGACAGATCGTTGACCTCGAACCCGATGCACCGTGAGACGCGTGCATCGGCAAAGCTGCGATCGATCAGCTGTCGGGTTCCCCAGTCCGGGTGCAGGTCGACGAACGTTTCGCCCGCCAGATCCTGCAGCGTGACGTCCTCGCGGCGGGCAAACCGATGGGTCGCGGCGCAGACCGCGATCAGCGGCTCGCAGGCCAGCATCCAGGTCGTTACGCCGGACGGCAGCGAACCCACGAACTGGGTGAACGCCACATCGAGGTCGCCGCTCCGCACGCCTTCAATCAGCGGCAATGACCCGCCGGACACGACACGGATCTCGACATGCGGACGCTGCTGGCGGAACCGCCCCAGCACGTCGGCGATATCGAGCAGCGGCGACAATCCCTGGATCATCCCGACCGACAGCGTGCCGCGATGCAGGCCCTGCATCTGGTCAACGACGTGACGCGCTTCCTTCGCCGCCGCCAGCACCCGCCGCGCCTCCACCAGGAACGCCCGGCCGGTCGCCGTGAGATCGACGTGCCGCGTGGTCCGGATAAACAGCGCCGCCCCCAGTTCCGCCTCCAGCGAGCGGATCGACGCCGACAATCCCGACTGGACGACATGCAGCCGCAACGCCGCTCGGGTGAAATTCTGTTCCGCTGCGACGGTAACGAAGTGTTCGAGCTGCCTCAGATCCATGAACTTTATCCGATCCAGCAGATGGGGTGCTGGGTCCTAGCAGAATATACCGTTGGACTGATAGATTTCGCGTGCCCAAGTGAGGTGGCATCGAAGCGACAAATGTCAGGACAGCGCGATGGCACAGCAGGACTCTCCGACCTCCCAGGCCCCTCTTCCGCTTCGGCAACTCGGTCGGACCGACATGCGGATCACCCGGGTCGGGTTCGGTTCGTGGGCGGTCGGCGGCGACTGGGCTGTGGGCTGGGGCAGCCAGGACGACCATGACTCGGTGGCGGCCATCCGTCATGCCGTCGCGCGCGGCGTCAACTGGATCGACACCGCTGCGATCTACGGCCTGGGACATTCGGAGGAGGTGGTCGCGGCGGCCCTCGCCACGATCCCGCGCAGCGAGCGTCCCTACGTCTTCACGAAATGTGGCCTGATCGGTGATCCTGATAACCGCAACGCGATGCCGAAGCAGGTTGGCGCGCCGGCGAGCCTGCGGCGTGAACTCGAAGCCTCGCTGCGCCGGTTGCAGGTCGAGCGGATCGACCTCTACCAGATGCACTGGCCGGCCGAGGACGGAACGCCGATCGAGACGTACTGGCGGACGCTGCTCGACCTGAAGCAAGAAGGCAAGGTGAGGGCCGTTGGCCTGTCCAACCACACCGTCGCACAGCTTCAGGCAGCCGAAGCGATCGGCCATGTCGACACCCTGCAGCCGCCATTCTCTGCCATCGCGCGGGATGTCGCCGCGACCGAGCTTCCGTGGTGCGAGGCGCACGGGACGGGCGTGATCGTCTACAGCCCGATGCAATCGGGCTTGCTCAGCGGGTCGTTCAGCGTGGCGCGTGCGGCGGCGCTGCCGGCGAATGACTGGCGATCGCGCAACGGGGCGTTCAAGGGCGAGGCACTGCGACGCAACCTTGCGGTGGCCGACGCCATGCGCGCAATCGCCGAGCAGCACCATACGACCGTGGCGGCGGTCGCCGTGGCATGGACGCTGACGTGGCCTGGCGTGACCGGGGCGATCGTCGGGGCGCGTCGGCCGCAGCAGGTCGATGGCTGGCTGGATGCAGCGAGTCTGACGCTGAGCGAGGCGGAGATGGGGACGATCGCCGCCGCCATCGAACGCAACGGGGCCGGAAGCGGACCGGTCCGGCCGGCGCGGCATTCCGCTTCGGTCTGAGCCGCCCCCGGGCGCGGCCGACCTTTCACGCCTGTCATGGTCCGGACGGGTCCCGGAGAATCATGCGGTGCGATCATGGGCCGTAAGGACAGTTGTATGCCGGTCGTGCAGCGCGCCAGGGGTGCGGAATTTCAGGCGTGCGGCATGCCAGTCGTGCGGGATGCCGGGGGGCGGGATGCCAGTCGCGCGGGATGTCAGTCGTGCGGGATGCCGGGGGGCGGCCTCTCTGCCATATGAACCTGCCACGCGAGCGTTTCGTCCAGAACGGTATCTGAAAACGAGGTGCCACCAATGCTTGATCGTCGCGACTTCGCCGCCGCCGTGACACTTGGCCTGGCTGGCGCCACCGGCGCATCGGCGCAGTCCGCCGCGCGATCGGCACAGAAAACGCCCGATGCCTTCATCCTTCCGCCGAACGCCTGGGTGCCGAACAACCCGCATCTGCCGGTGCTGATCTACAGACGGATCATCGAGACATCCGGCAGCGAGCTGGCGACGCGGTTCGAGACGATGTTCGAAAAGAACGGCTGGCCGCCGCAATGGCGCAACGGCGTCTACGACTTTCACCACTACCATTCCACCGCGCACGAGGTGCCCGGTTTTGCCGGCGGCCGCGCGCGGCTGATGCTTGGCGGGCCGGGCGGCCGTGAAGTCACGGTGGAGGTGGGCGATATCGCGGTGCTGCCGGCCGGGACCGGCCATTGCCGGATCGATGCGACCGACGACTTCCTGGTGGTCGGCGCCTATCCTCCCGGCCAGCACTGGGACATCTGCCGCGAGGCGGCGACGCAGCGCATGTCACAGCGGATGGAGCATCTGCCGTTCCCGGCCTCGGATCCGGTGGCCGGCGGCGATGGTCCGCTGCCGAAATTGTGGCGCCCGGCATGAGGTGCCCGGCATGACGCCGGACATCCGGCATGAGGCCAAGACCGGACATCCGGCATGAGGCCAAGACACGAAGCGCCAAGCATGAGAGTGGCATCGACAAGGCGAACGGCGACCGCCGGAGCAGGGAGACGGCGCCGGCGGGACGGGGGCATCCCGAGGGGAGCCGGCGGGCCGAGTCTGCCACGGAACGGGCCGTGCGCTCGGACACGGAACGGGCCGTGCGCTCGGACACCTGGACTTTCGCGCGGGCCGGACGTACGCGCGGACCGGAGAGGCGAACGCAGGGGCCGCCGACCGGTCGCTTCGGTCGGCATCGTCGTGTCGGACAGTTTCGACGTGGGGATCGCGCAGACAACGGCTCCCGCGTCAGGCCGCGAGCGCGCCGCAAACCGGCCGCGCGACCAATTTGTGGGGCGGCCTGTTCATCGTGGAACCGGGGGCCCGCGCCGGCATTCATCATCATGGCGAGCAGCAGACCATCACCGACGTGGTATCCGGTGTCTGCGAAGTCCGCCGGGGTGCGAAAGGGGAGCACGCGGCCGCCGCCAAGCCGGGGATTTCAGCCATATGTCTGCCTTCATGCCGCATATGGAGATCAGTCCGTCGTCTTCGGAGCCATTGCGGCTGGTCGAGGTGCGCAATACGCCGAGGCCGATCGTGGCCAACCTGCCAGACGACACGCGGCCGCAGTGACGACATCGGGGGACGACATCGGGCACAGGAAAGCGGAGCAACGGCTACCCGACAGCCCGGATGAGCCCCGTCGGGCAGCGCATGCACCGCGCTGAACCGAGCAGCGGGCGGAGCGGAGGCGAGCCGGCCAGGACTGGGCTCAACGGACCGGGCTCAACGGCCTGGGCTCAACGGGAGCGGGCGGAACAGGAGTGGGC
The DNA here is from genome assembly GCA_036398735.1 of Rhodopila sp. Lineage (GTDB taxonomy): Bacteria > Pseudomonadota > Alphaproteobacteria > Acetobacterales > Acetobacteraceae > Rhodopila. The sequence continues at coordinate 6,192 of DASWON010000049.1, read as the reverse complement.
GGAACAGGAGTGGGCTGACAGAACTGGGCTCACCGGGGGTGGGCGGAGCAGGACCGGGCTGACAGAACTGGGCTCAACAAGACTGAGCCAACGGGACTGGGCTCGGCAGGACTGGACTCAGCTGCAGTGGGCTCAGCAGGCGTGGCTGGCACAGGACCACGCGGAACAGGACTAGGCTCAACGGACCGGGCTCACCGGGAGCGGGCGGAACAGAACTGGGCTCACCGGGGGTGGGCGGAACAGGATTGGGCGGAACAGGATTGGGCTAACGAAGTCTGGGCCGATTGCGTGGGCCTATCCGGTGTGGGCTGAACGCACGCCGGCGTGGATTTCGTCACGTGCAAGCGACGAATGGAGGTACCGATGGACGTCGATGAGGACATGCGCTCTCCGGTGAGCCGGCGAACGCTGCTGGAGAGTGGAACCGCCGCCGCCCTGCTGGCCGGCCTGCCGGAACTCGCGGCCGCGGCGGCACCTTCTGACCCGGATGCGCCGCCACGACCCGTGGAGGTCGATCTGCAGGTCAACGGCCGGACCCACGCCCTGAGCCTCGACCCGCGCACCACGCTGCTCGACGCGCTACGGGAACATCTGGCCCTGACCGGCGCGAAGAAGGGCTGCGACCACGGACAGTGCGGCGCCTGCACGGTGCTGCTGGACGGACGCCGTATCAACGCCTGTCTGACACTCGCGGTGATGCACGACGGACAGGCCATCACGACGATCGAGGGGTTTGCCAACAACGGCTCCCTCGATCCGGTACAGGCCGCCTTTGTCGAGCACGACGGGTTCCAGTGCGGCTACTGCACCTCGGGACAGATCTGTTCCGCCACCGGGATGCTGGCTGAAGCGCGTGCCGGCATGCCCAGCTACGTGACGGAGGACCTGACGCAAGGCCGGCCCGAACTCACCGACGCAGAGATCCGCGAGCGCATGAGCGGCAATATCTGTCGCTGCGCCGCCTATCCGAACATCGTCGCGGCGATCCGGCAGGCAGCGGGGACATCGGCATGAGGGCGTTCGATTATCAGCGTGCGACCACGCCCGCCGAGGCCGCCGCGGCCACCGCACAGCCTGGCACGCGGATCATCGCCGGGGGCACCAACCTGCTCGACCTGATGAAGCTGCAGGTGGAGACCCCGAACCGCCTGGTCGACGTCAGCCGGCTGCCGCTCGACAAAATCGACGAGACGCCGGCGGGCGGACTTCGGATCGGCGCCATGGTGCGCAACAGCGACCTCGCGGCCGATCCGCGCGTGCGCCAGCGCTACGGCGTTCTCAGCCGGGCACTGCTGGCCGGCGCCAGCGCGCAGCTGCGGAACAAGGCCACCACGGGCGGCAACCTGCTGCAGCGGACTCGCTGCTATTATTTCTACGACGTGACGAGACCATGCAACAAGCGCGAGCCCGGTTCGGGCTGTTCGGCGATGGCCGGCTTCAACCGGATCCACGCGGTCCTTGGCGCCAGTGAACAGTGCATCGCGACGCATCCTTCGGACATGGCGGTGGCGATGCGGGTGCTCGATGCCTCCGTGGAAACGGTCGACGCCAAGGGCGCGACCCGGACCATGCCGATCGCCGGTCTCCATCGCCTGCCGGGGAACACGCCGCAGATCGAAACCAGCCTGCGGGCCGGGGAGATGATCACCGCGGTCACCTTGCCGCCGCCGCCGCCCGGCGTGCAGATCTACCGCAAGGTGCGCGACCGTGCCTCCTACGCCTTCGCCCTGGTGTCCATCGCCGCCGTGGTGGACACGTCCGGCGGGCGGATCCGTTCGGCTCGGCTGGCGTTCGGCGGCCTGGCGCACAAGCCCTGGCGGGTGCCGCGCGCCGAACAGACGCTGGCCGGCGCGGCCGCCAGCACAGCGACATTTGAAGCGGCGTCGGCCGCCGTGCTGGAGGGCGCGCACGGTCATGGCGGCAACGATTTCAAGATCCCCCTGGCGCGGCGGACGATCAATGCCGTACTGACCCAGGCGACCCGCGTCTAATACCCGTCAGCGTTGGCGCACGCGCAGGATCTGCGTGGCGGCTGCGCGCGAAATCAATGAGCTACCGGCCGGCCGGCGGTTGCCAAAGGGTCAAGCAATCCGGCCGGCCGGTATAAGGAACACACGGCATGGAAATGAACAGTCCCGTCGGGCCGAACGCGCTCGACAGCAGCGAGAGCATCCTCGGCCGGCCGCTCGATCGCGTCGACGGTCACCTCAAGGTCACCGGCGGCGCGGTCTACGCCTTCGAGGTGCAGCGGGCACCGGCCGCAGCCTACGGCTTCATCGTCCAGGCCTCGATCGGCAAGGGGCGGATCAACACCATCGACACCCGGGTGGCGGAGCAGGCGCCCGGCGTGCTGCTGGTCCTCAGCCACCGCAACGCGCCGGAACAGGGGACGGGCCAGCATCAGCAGGCGCATCCGGTTCTCACGGGTCCCGAGGTCTCCTACTACGGCGAGCCGGTGGCGTTCGTGGTGGCCGAGACGTTCGAGCAGGCGCGGGCCGCGGCGTATCTGGTGCGTGTGTCGTATGATCAGGACCCCGGTCGGTTTGCCCTCCGGGACAACATGAAGGAGGCGCAGAAGCCGCAGCCGGGCAACGATCCCCCCGACACCGCGGTGGGCGATTTTCAGAACGCGCTCGCGGCGGCTCCCGTGCAGATCGACGTGACCTATACGACGCCGCTGCAAAGCCACGCGATGATGGAGCCGCATGCCACGCTGGCATCCTGGGACGGCGACAAGCTGACGCTGCACACCGCGAACCAGATGCTGAACCAGGGCCGGCAGGCGGTCGCCAGGACGCTCAAGGTTCCGCCCGAGAACGTCAGGCTGATCAGTCCCTATGTCGGCGGCGGCTTCGGCGGCAAGCTGTGGGTGGGCGCCGACGCCATCCTGGCGGCGATCGCGGCGCGCCAGCTGCAGCGTCCGGTCAAGACGGCGCTGACCCGCCAGCAGGTGTTTCACGTCACCACCCACCGTTCCGATACGGTGCAGCGCATCCGGCTGGGCACCGACCGGGAGGGCCGGATCATCGCGATCGGCCATGATTCGGTGTCGGGCAACCTGGCGACGCAGCACCAGTTCGAAGGGGCGGCGGTGCAGACCCGCTCGCTGTATGCCGGCGCCAACCGGCAGACCCGCCATCGCCTGGCCGCACTCGACATGCCGGTGGCTTCATCGATGCGGGCCCCGGGCGAGGCTGTGGGACTGCTGGCGCTGGAATGCGCGATGGATGAACTGGCCGAGAAGCTGAACCTCGATCCGATCGAACTGCGGGTGCGCAATGAGCCGGCGGAGGATCCGGAAAAGCACGTCCCCTATTCGAGCCGTCACCTGGTCGCCTGCCTGCAGGAGGGCGCGCGGCGGTTCGGCTGGAGCCAGCGGAACCCCCGTCCGGGCCAGGTCCGCGACGGGCGCTGGCTGGTCGGCATCGGGGTTGCCGCCGCGACCCGTGGCAATCCGCTGAAGCTGTCGAAGGCCAGCGTGCGGCTGGATCCGGACGGCACCGCCACGGTCCGCATGGCGATGACCGATATCGGCACCGGCACATATACCATCCTGACGCAGATTGCCGCCGAGATGCTGGGGCTGCCGCCGGGCCGGGTCCGCGTCGAACTGGGCGACACCGATTTCCCCGAGGCGTCCGGTTCGGGGGGGTCGTTCGGTGCCGCCAGTGCCGGTTCGGCATTGTTCGATGCCTGCACCGCGCTGCGGGCAAAGCTGGCACAGGCCGCCAATGTCGATCCGGCGGCAGCGCGCTTTGCCAACGGCCGGCTCGAAGCAGACGGACAGTCGCGCGCGCTGACGGATCTTGTCGGCAACGCGGGGCTGGAGGCGGAGGGGGAGATCAAGCCGGGCGCGACGCTGAAGACCTTCTCGCAGCAATCCTATGGCGCGCATTTCGCCGAGGTCGGCGTCGACGCGGACACCGGCGAGATCCGGCTGCGGCGCATGCTGGGCGTGTTCACCGCCGGCCGCATCCTGAACGAAAAGACCGCCCGGTCGCAGGCGATCGGCGGGATGATCTTCGGGGTCGGAGCCGCCTTGACCGAGGAAATGGTGCTGGACCGCCGCTTCGGCCTGTACGTCAACCACGACCTGGCCGAATACCACGTCCCCGTGCACGCGGATGTCCCGAACGTTGACGCGGTGTTTCTGCCGGAGCGCGACACCGCGGCCAACCCGCTGAAGTCCAAGGGCATCGGCGAGCTGGGCATCTGCGGCGCGGGGGCATCGCTCGCCAACGCGATCTACAACGCCTGCGGCGCGCGCGTCCGGGATTACCCGATCACCCTCGACAAGGTGCTTGCCTCGCTGCCCGAGCAGGCATGAGGCTGGTTCCGCACGGCGGCGGGTGACGAATGGCGGCGGGTGACGAACGGCGACGGGTGGAGAACGCGCGGCGCGCGGGCCGATCGCACCGACGCCCAAGCCCAGGGCCGCGCCGCATGAGGACGAGTGGCAACGGGCAGCGACGCGTGCCGACAAACCCGACGCCTGGCGGCAGGTGGTGCGGGCGGCGGCGCGACGATGACGGCAACAGGCGGTGACGGGCGCCCCATGGGCGGCGTCAGCGGCCCGACAGCGCCGGCGCGTGTCGACCGGCGGCACATGCGACAGCAGGCGGCGAGACCGGAGAATGCGCGGCAACAGACAGCGACATGCGCGGGCAGCCACGATGGGACGACGGCAGGCGATGACCTATGGCGGTGAAGGAGGACGGAAGCGATGCGCACGGGTTTCATCGGACTGGGAAACATGGGTGCCGGGATGGCGGCCAATCTCGTCAAGGCCGGGCATGAGGTTACGGTTTTCAATCGCACCCGGGACAAGCTGGGCCCACTGATCGCCTTGGGTGCCACGGCGGCCACCGGTGTGGCGGATGCCTGCCGTGGGGAGGCTGTCATGACGATGCTGGCCGATGATCACGCCGTCGAAAGCGTTGCGTTCGGTGAGGGCGGCCTCATCGCCGCGTTGCCGCATGGCGCGGTGCACGTCTCCTGCAGCACCATCAGTGTCGCGCTGTCCCGGCGCCTCGCGCAGGCGCACGCGGCCGCCGGGCAGCGCTATGTCGCCGCGCCGGTGTTCGGCCGACCCGACGTGGCGGCGGCAGGAAAGCTGTTCGTCATGGCGGGCGGCGCGGCGGCGGCCGTGGCGAGCGTTCAGCCGTTGCTGGACGGGATCGGGCAGCGGACATTCGTGATGTCCGAGCAGCCGGATGCGGCAAATCTGGTGAAGCTGAGCGGGAATTTTCTGATCGTCGCGGTGATCGAATCGCTCGGCGAGGCGATGGCGCTGGTCGGCAAGAGCGGTGTCGATCTGCACGCCTATCTCGATCTGCTGACCTCGACGCTGTTCGGAGCCCCGGTCTATCGGACCTATGGCGGGCTGCTCGTTGACCGGAAGTTCGAGCCGCCGGGGTTCGCTGTCCCCCTGGCATTCAAGGATGTTCGCCTGGCACTCAGCGCGGCGGAGGATCTGCGTGTGCCGCTGCCGCTGGCAAGCCTGCTGCGCGACCGGTTTATCACGCTGCTCGCGCATGGCGGCGACAAGCTGGACGTGTCGGCGATCGGGCAACTGGCCGCCAAGGACGCGGGCGAGGCCTGACAAGGATCGGGCCGGAGTTGGGCCTGGCCGGAGTTGGGCGAGGCGCGCGACCGGCGGCCTCGGAGTTGGGAGGGGCCAGAGTTGCGCGAGCCCGAAGCGGGCGAGGCCAGAGTGGGCGAGGCCAGAGTGGGCGAGGCCGGAGTGGGCGAGGCCAGAGTGCGCCAGGCCGGCGACAGGCGACCCGGAGTTGGGCGACCCCCGAGTTGGGCGACCCGGAGTTGGGCGACCCCGGAGTGGGCGACCCAGCAGAGCGGCAAGCCCGCCTCAGCCGGCCTGTGGCGAGCCCAGGTCGGGCACACCCGCCGTCCCCTGGGCGCGGAGCGGGCCTCCCGACTCAGCTGCGCTTGCCGAGATGCTCGAGCAGCGCGACCGTGCCGGGCAGATCGTGCCGGCGCTGCCGCAGCAGCTTCTCGCCGCCGACGGCATAGACCGCCACAGCGGACAGAAGGTCACGCAGCCGTTCGGGGGCACTGGCATCGAACGGCAGCACACAGCCGCCGGTACGCCGCGCGAGGTCCCGGAACACCTCGGCATCGCGGCGCGCCGAGGGATCCGATGTGTCGTGCAGCACGATCAGCCTGGTGCCCTGC
>DASWON010000048.1:0-3123 GCA_036398735.1 Rhodopila sp. | reverse complement strand
GCTGCGGGCCAGGCGCGAGACAACCGTCGAGGGGCTATGGAAAGCCCTCGGCGTGGTGTCCGACATGGTCTCCTCAAATGAGTGCGCCAACTTCATCCGACACGCCGGTTATCGCCAGTCAGCGTGAAACGAGTCTAATGGATCTGACAGCGGTCCGCGCGGTGACGCCACCCGATGTTTGATACCAACGCCGCCATGCTCATGCCACCAGCTTGTCCGCCCTGATATCCTTAATGTCCCGAAACGTCAGCGTTGGAGCCAGTTCTTCGGCCCGCCGCATCATGAACGACGATGTGGCCAGAAACACCGGGTCGCCGTCGACGTCATCGGCCATCGCGCTGCGATTATCGGCGATGAACTTCGCCAGGGCAGGCTTATCGGGCGAGGTGACCCACCGCGCCAGGGAAAACGAGGACGTTTCGAAGCCAATCTTGACGCCGTATTCGGCGCCAAGCCGCGCTTGTAATACATCGAGCTGCAATGTTCCGACGACACCGACCAACGGCGCCGAGCCGTCCTGCGGGCGGAACAGCTGGACGACGCCTTCCTCGGCCAGTTCGACCAGCGCCTGGCGCAGCTTCTTGGCCTTCATCGCGTCATCCAGGCGTACCCGGCGGAGGATTTCGGGGGCGAAATAAGGCACCCCGGTGAACTGGATGTCCTCTCCTTCGGTCAGCGTGTCGCCGATGCGGAGCGTCCCGTGATTGGGTATGCCGACCACGTCCCCGGCGAACGCCTCGTCGGCGATCTCGCGTTCCCGCGCGAAGAAAAACTGCGGCGCGTGCAGCGGGATCAACTTGCCGGTCCGCACCTGTTTCAGCCGCATGCCGCGCACCAGCCGCCCGGAGCACACACGGGCGAAGGCGATGCGGTCGCGATGGTTCGGGTCCATGTTCGCCTGGATCTTGAAGACCAGCGCGGTCAAGTTCGGCTCCGTCGCCTCCACCGTACGGGTATCGGCCGGCTGTGCGCGCGGCCGCGGGCCATATTCCGCCAGTCCGTCGAGCAGGTCATGGACGCCGATATCCTTGATCGCGCTGCCGAAATAGACTGGCGTCAGGTGACCGGCGTTGAAACTCTCCAGATCGAATTCGGGGAGGGCGGAGCGGACCAGATCGACCTCGTCGGCGACCGCCTGCATGCGCGGATCGGACTGCGGCAGGTCGGTGATCAGATGCATCTCCCGCTTGCGCAGGTCATAGGTGCCGGCGAATTCCGACGCACGGCCGATCGGCCAGGTCACCGGGCAGGTGTCCAGCGCCAGGGTCGATGCGACCTCGTCCAGCAATTCGATCGGATCACGCGCCTCGCGGTCCATCTTGTTGACGAAGGTGATAATCGGGATGTCGCGCAGCCGGCAGATCTCGAACAGCTTTCGCGTCCGCGCCTCGATGCCCTTGGCCGCATCGATGACCATCACCGCCGAATCGACCGCGGTCAGCGTGCGGTAGGTATCCTCCGAAAAGTCCTCGTGGCCCGGCGTGTCCAGCAGGTTGAAGACACAGCCGGCATACTCGAAGGTCATCACCGAGGTGACGACGGAGATGCCGCGCTCCCGTTCGATCCCCATCCAGTCGGACCGGGTGCGCCGGCGCTCACCCTTGGCGCGGACATTGCCAGCGAGCTGGATCGCGCCGCCGGCGCGCAGCAGGTGCTCGGTCAGCGTGGTCTTGCCGGCGTCGGGATGGGAGATGATGGCGAACGTGCGGCGGCGGGCAATCTCGGCGGTGGGATCGGACATTCGATGGCTTTCGCGGAAGTTCGCAGGCAGCCTTCCGCGGCGGCGTCGCGCGGGGAAAGCTGTCGCGATTGGATCTCAGGGGTCTGTCCTCGGCCGGGGCTTTCGGCAGGTCACGACGATATATAGTAAGCGGGCCAGAGGTCGTCACGTCCGGATCGTCGGGCCGGCCCTGGTTGGTGGTCAGATGGTGCAGCAAAGAGTGAAAAGAGCGCGGCGGCAGCCGCCGGAGCCGGCGTTGGCCCGCATCGATCGCGTCGGCACGGAGGGTGACGGCGTCGCGCGCCTGGGCGACGGCACCAGCCTGTATCTTCCCTTCACCCTGCCCGGCGAGACCGTGGCCGCCAGGCCATTGCAACCGCGCGGCGACGGATGGCACGCCATCGCGGACAGCATCGCTGTCGCAAGCGAGGCGCGCGTGCCGCCGCCGTGCCGCCATTTCGGCCGCTGCGGCGGTTGCGTGCTGCAGCACTGGCGCGATGCCGATTATCGAAGCTGGAAAGCCGGGCTGCTGTCTCATGCGCTGCGTCAGGCCGGTTTTGCACCGGCCGAACCGCTGGCTTACGTGCCGGGGTTGCCCGGTGAGCGGCGGCGCATCGACTTTGCCGTCCGCCGCGTCGCTGGACAGATCGTCCTCGGCCTGCACGAGCAGCGTTCCGCCGAGGTCATCGACATCATCGACTGCATGGTGCTGCACCCGGCATTGATGGCTCTCATCGGGCCGCTGCGGACGCTGCTGCAGGGATTGCGCGGCGTCCGGCGGGAGGCTTCCGTCATCATCAACCTGCTGCAGTCCGGCCCAGACCTGTTGTTGTGTTCGGATGCGCCGTTGACACTGGAGGACCGGACGGCACTGACGGGGTTTGCCCGCCAGCATGGGCTGCCGCGGGTCTCCCACATCAAAGGTGATGACGCGCCGGAGACGATGGGCCTGCTGCGTCCCGCCACCACGACCCTGTCCGGGATCGTCGTTCGACCGCCGCCCGGTGTGTTTCTGCAAGCGACGGCGGAGGGCGAACGGGCCATCATCGAGGCGGTGCTGCGGGGCCTGCCGGCGAAGCGCAGCAACCGAACGCGGGTAGCCGAACTGTATGCGGGTTGTGGGACGCTGACCTTCGCGCTGGCCGGCCAGGTGCGGGTGGCCGCCTTCGAGGGCGACGCCACGACGGCCGGGGCGCTGAAGCAGGCGATCAATCAGGGCGGGATCGCCGGTCGGATCGAGGCATTTCAGCGCGATCTTGTGCGCCAGCCGTTATCGGCCAAGGAACTCGGGGCCTTTGCCGCCGTCGTGCTCGATCCGCCGCATGCCGGAGCGGCCGCGCAGATCGCCCAGATCGTGGCGGCGGGTGTGCCCACGGTCGTGTATGTCAGCTGCAACCCGGCGA
>DASWON010000047.1:0-3344 GCA_036398735.1 Rhodopila sp. | reverse complement strand
AGCTTTCCACCTCGCGGGAGTGGTACCCACGACCGACGCCGAATACCGTGCGCCCCTTGGTGAGGATGTCGGCAACGGCATAGTCCTCGGCCAGTCGCAGCGGATGCCACATCGGGGCGATGTTGAAACCGCAGCCGATTTTCAGCGACCGGGTCATGTGCGACAGGTGAACCGCCAACATCAGCAGATTGGGGATCACCTCGTAGCCCTCGTACTGGAAATGGTGTTCGGCCATCCACAGTGTATCCCAGCCGAGGCGATCCATCAGTTTGGCTATGCGTTCGGACTTGCCGAACACACCGGCGAGTTCCGCATTCGAGAACCGCCGTTCGTTCGCCGGCGTGGCGTTCTGACCGTGATTGGGCAGATCGATATGCCCCGGATAGACGGTGGAGAATCTGGTGATCATGGCGTCCCGCTTCCCTGTGCATGACGGTCTGCACCGGGTTGTTGCCCCGGCCTTTGGCGCAGTCCTAACAGTGAGCCGGAGCGTGGTCGAGTGTCGGTGTCAGGCTTTCTGCCGCGGTCCGGCCAGCGCGGATTGCCACCGCCAATGGCAGCATGATCCGGTTCGTGGTCCCGTCCTCACGCTCCAACTTGAATGATCAGGCGAAACCGGGCCGCGCCCGACGTGACGGCGCGGCCGGCTCCAAGGCGTTGATCCAGCAGCCGCGGTCGTTAGCCCCCGTAGTACACCGTATCGCCAAGATCCTTCATCTCCAGGATCGCCGCGTCGGCGCGTCCTGAGGGGGGCTTCATCACGTAAGCCTCGGTCACCTCGGCAATGACGATATGATGGTCACCCAGTTCGACGATCTGCTGCACGGAACACTCGACGGCGGCGATGGCGTCGTCGAGAATCGGCGAACCGTTGACGCCGGCATGGAAGGTCTGGCCGGAGAGTTTGCCGTCCTCGACCTTGGCCGGCTTGAAGAACGTGAAGGCGAGCCCCTTCTGGTCCTTGCCCAGCATGTTGAGCGCGAACTTGCCGGTGCCTTTGACGACCGTGTGTGCCCCGGAATCCGCCTTGACGCCAACCACCACCAACGGCGGGGCGAACGAGCCCTGTGTCACCCAGTTCACCGTCGCGGCGCCGACATTGCCTTTGGCGTCGTCAGCCGTGAGAACGTAGATCCCGTACGGGATCATGCGAAGCGCGGTTTTCTTGGCATCGGCGTCCATTTGGTTTCTCCCCTCAGGCATGTAATCGACACGGATTTTAGAGCGGTTTCCGGCCGAGTGGGAAGCCACGGCGGGGTGGTTCCCGGGTCGCCCAGCCCCGGATCAGCCGGATTACACCCGGCTTGAACCCGGGTACCGGTGGCGCTCAGGCATTGGCCGCGCTCAGGCATTGGCCGCGCTCAGGCATTGGTGGTGCTCCGGCGCATCATGATGCATGGGGGGCACCTGATGCCATCCCGGCAATGCCTCTGGATGTTCAGGGGCCGTCATGAAGCCGGCGCCGGCCGCGCGATGGCGAAGCGCAGTGGCTGCTTCGCCGAACCTCCGATCTGCGCTATAGGCGCGTCATGGCCCTGTCTCCTCCGGTCCCCGCCGCCCCCGACGTGCCGCTGTCGGTTCGCGGCTTTCTGCGTGCGGTACGCACCAATGCCCTGACCATCTGGCCCGCCGCCGCCTACGACCAGGACATAGCGGTGCGCAACTTCTTCGGCCGCAAGAATGTCCTGCTCAATGCACCGGATGCGATCCATCACGTACTGGTCGGCAACCCAGGCAACTACCGCCGCTCGCCCGCCTCCATCCGGATTCTCCGTCCGATCACCGGGCAGGGACTGCTGCTCAGTGAAGGCGACGACTGGAAGCTGCAGCGCCGGACCGTCGCCCCTGCCCTCGCGCCGCGGGTGATGCCGCTGCTAGCCCACCATATCGCGGCGACGACCGAGCAGACGCTGAACCGGCTGGCCGCGCAGGCCAACCGGCCGATCGATCTACTGGCGGCTATGCAAACCCTGGCGCTGGATATCGCGGGCCGGTCGATGTTCTCCCTGGAGATGGACCGTTATGGCGCCGCGATGCGCCGGTTGCTGACGGAGTTCGCGGATCGGTACGCCCCGCCGCGCCTGCTCGACATGCTGCTGCCGCCGTCAATCCCGACGCCAACGGACATCGGTCGGGCGCGGTTCAAGCGGCGCTGGATGGGTCTGATCCAGGAGATCCTGTCGAGCCGTCTCGCGACACCGCAGCCCGAGAGGCCGCGCGACCTGTTCGACCTGCTGCGCGCCGCACGCGATCCGGAAACCGGTACCGGGTTCACGCCGGAGCAGCTTCGAGATCAGGTGGCAACGCTGATCCTGGCCGGCCACGAGACAACCGCCGTGACGCTGTTCTGGGCGCTCATCATGCTGGCCGAAGCGGCCGAGGACCAGGCGTGGCTCGCTGAGGAGACCGCCGACGCGTCAATCAAACCCGAGACGGCGTATGCCACCGCGGCCGGCCTGGTCCGCACCCGCGCTGTCGTGAATGAGACGCTGCGGCTGTTTCCGGCCGCCTTCACGATCGTTCGCGAAGCCATCGCCGCCGATCGCGTCGGTGATCTCATGCTGCCGCCACGGACGGTTGTGATGATCGCCCCGTGGGTCCTGCATCGTCATCGCGCGCTGTGGCAGGATCCCGGCGTTTTTCGCCCGGCGCGTTTCATGCCGGACCAGCCGGCACCGTCACGCTTCGCCTTCATGCCGTTCGGCACCGGACCCCGGATCTGCGTCGGTGCACAGTTCGCGATGACCGAGGCCGTGCTGGTCCTCGCGGCCCTGACCGGGCGCTTTCAGATCACACGGACAGATACCCGCCCGGTTCTGCCGGTCGCGGTGGTGACCACGCAGCCGGACCATCCGGCCTGTGTCCTGCTCACGCGCCGGTAGAACGCGTTCAGGTGCCGGTCAAAGGGCAGCCGATTGACCCGGACTGCGCCGACGCTGACGCATGGCGTCTCGCCCCGCGTCCCGAACCATGGCCACAGTGCCCGACGTCACCGCCGGTCGGCATGATATCAGCCGGCGCTGGTGATGCTACGCCTGCAGGGGTGGTGTGGCGGCTTTGCGCGGAAACCTTGAGAAACCAGCCGGCCGGCCGTTGTTGCAAAAACACAATTCGACCGGCTGGTATGAGAGCCAGGATTGGCCGGTCGGGAGCCAGCCGAACCGACGCGGCTTCGCGGTGACTGGGGACCGTGTCGATCGTCCTTCGTATGATGCCGGGCGTCGGTTCGAGCGCCGACGATTTGCGGGATTCCGAGGTACAAGTCGTGGGTCACCGGGCCGGAGCCCGGTGAAGACACAGAAGCAGGGCTGCCCCTGCTCGTGCGCTCGCCCGTGCGCTGGCTC
>DASWON010000046.1:0-14047 GCA_036398735.1 Rhodopila sp. | reverse complement strand
CCGTGACTGAGCGAACAGGTCATTCACCAGCGCCGCGGTAACGCCGATGTTGGTGAAATAGCAAAATCCTGTGCGCGTGAACGCATCGTCCAGCTGATGCGCGATCCGCTGTTCGGCCACGATGTCACCGAGGCCTCCCATATCGATCGTAGGCAGGCCCGAGATCGCGGCATCGGGCATCAAATCCGGCATGAATTACCTCATTTTCGCTGCGTCCAGGGCGCAGCATCGGTGTGCGAGGGGCGGATGATCACTTTGTTGAGCGCCTGGCGCAAGCCTCATGACCGCGTCCGGAGGATGGCCGCAGCGTTCCCCGGGTGTCATTGCCTCCACCGAGCTGTTATCCCACCGGATGCCGGATGCCGGATGCCGGATGCCGGATGGTCGTTGTCGCAACTCGCCGGTCGCTGATACGGCCGGGCTTCGCCGTCTCAGGCCACCGGTTCGCCGAGACGCCGGAGCGGCCGGCGCGGTCGCCTGACCCGGCGGTTTGGATCAGCTCTTGATCCCCAGCAGGCGCGCCGCTGTGCCGCCGAGGATTGCGATCCGCTCGTCGTCGGTCAGTCCCGGCGTGCTGAGCACAAGCTCGACTTCAGTGCTCGTCCAGGGGAAGGGATAGTCGGTTCCGACCATGATCTGCCCGGCACCGGTCTCGGCAATCAGGTGTCGCAACGCCTCGGGCGTAAACACGATCGTGTCGAAGAACAGCTGGCCATCCCGTAGATACGCCGTCGGATGCTTTTTCGGTAGCGGCCCGACGCGATCCGGGAACGTTCTGCAAACGGCGTCCGACCGGTTCGCATAGGATGGCAGGAACCCGCCGCCATGCGCCGCACAAATCTTCAATCCGGGGAAGCGGTCGAGCGTACCCTCGAAGATCAGGTGCGACAGGGCGATCGTGGTCTCCAGCGGGTTGCCGATCGTGTTCGTCAGCAGTCCGCTGCCGTCCAGCCGCCCGCTGGGTTCAAGTTCGCGGGTGCCGAGCGGATGCATGAAGACAAGAACGCCAAGTTCCTCGCATTTTGCCCAGAATGGATGAAATCTCGGGTTGGCGAGTTCCTCGCCTGCGACACTGCCGGCGACACCGACGCCACGGAACCCGAGTGTTTTGACCGCGTATTCAACCTGTTGCGCGGCGAGATCGGGAAATTGCAGCGCGGCCGTCGCGAACGCAACGAACCGTTCGGGATTGGCCGCGCAGAACTCCACCAACGCCTCGTTCTGCACCTTGATCAGTTCGGCTGCCGCGTCACGTTCCGCTCGGTACCAGAACGGATTGATGCTCAGCGCCTCGACGTCGATGCCCTGCGCGTCCATCGCCGCTATGCGGGTGCTGGTGTCATCCATCAGCAATCCGGGCGCTTCGAGCGGATGATTGATCACCGCCGCGGCCGCCGGGACGATGCAGTGTGCGTGCACGTCGATGGTTTTGATCCGCTTGCCGTTGATGACAACCTCGCGGCGCCGGGGTTGTGGCGGCGTACCCGGCGCCGGTGTCGCACTCGTCATCCCGCAGCCGACAAACGCTATGCTGGCCAGAGCACTCGTGAGCAGGCCCCCGATGATAGGCATGTCCGTCCCTCCCCCGATCCTGGGTCGAGAATCCCATTCGCGGCGCGGGCTGTCAAACCGCCGCAGTTCCCGAGCCGGGCCTGCTGGCGAGGGTTGCGGCGGCGCATCAACTCTGCCGGCCGAACAGTAGACTTCTACGCGGGCCGGCACCCGTTTTGACCGCTTGATAACGGCCCTTGATGCCCGCCGACCCGGTCGGAAACGCGCTCATTCCGGACGTCGCATGAAATGCGCCGGTTGTTGCGTGAACCGTGACACGCGCGGCGTTTGCACGGCTTATTCTGCGGATGCGGTGTGAATCCGATCGAGGGCGGCGAGGACCTTTTCCGGCGTGAACGGCATGCTGGTCAGCCGAGCGCCACAAGCGTCCTCGATCGCGTTGGCAATGCTGGCGGCAACGCCCAGTATACCGGCCTCGCCGATCCCCTTCAGCTTTCCCGGCCCGCGGCCGAACCCGTGTTCGGCGACAAAGCTGGTGAAGCCGATCGGCAGATCCGGCGTCTGGGCCACCCGGTAGCCGCGCGGGGTGGCATTCTCCGGCATGGGTCCGTCGTAGCGCAGCTCCTCGAACATCGCCTGGCTGACCGCCTGCATCGCCGCACCTTCGATCTGCCCATGACAGGCAAGCCGGTTCACCGCACGGCCGGCATCCGCGCCGACGACCAGCCGGTGCAGCGTCACGCGCCCGGTCTGCCGGTCGACTTCCACTTCGGCGCCGGACCAGCACGGCATCCAGGCCATGTTCTTTGCCCGTAACGGCGCGGTGCTGTCGTATGGCTCCTTGAAGGCACCGCGGCCGATGAACTCCCAGCCGATGCCGCCGTACCAGGCTCGGATCATCGGCTCCAGCGCATGCACGTGATTGCCGACGCGGGCGGTCCAGCCGTCGAGCGTTACCGCGGCGGCCTCGCAGCCCAGCCGCTCCGCCACGAAATCGACGATCTGGCGTCGCACCTCGCGCGCCGCCTGCTCCACGGCGAGGCCCGTGACGGTGGTGCCGCAGCTGACATGGGTGCCGTTGTCCGGTGGCGTGTGGTCGGTGTCGATGCCGGCGTACACGACGTTCGCCGGGTCGATCCCCAGGGCCTCGGCGGCGATGCGGCAGAGGGTGATCCCAGCGCCCTGGCCGATTTCCACCACCGCGGCGCTCACAATCGCCTCACCGCCCTGGGTGACCTTGATGACCGCCTGGGCGTGGTTGCCGGTGCCGCCGGCGTCCTTCAATCCGACGGCAAACCCGCGACCGCGGCCGGGCGGGCAGGGGGCGGCGGTTCCCAACAGTTCCGCCATCTCGGAAAAGCCGGCCCGCAGATCGCTGTCCATGCCGCTGTCGCCCGGCGCGAACGGCTCGTCCACATTGAGGAAATTGCGCATGCGGAAGTCGAACGGGTCAATGCCGCACCGGCGCGCGATCATGTCGATCTGGCGTTCGGAGGCCCAGGACGCCTGGGTCCCGCCGAAACCGCGGAATGAACCGCCGGGCACGCAGTTCGTCCGTACCATCCGCGCCTTGCTGTCCAGCGCCGCCCACCGGTACGGCCCGCCGATGCGGAAGCCGGTCTTGACCGCCACCATGACCGAGGCGTCTGCATAGGCGCCGCCGTCGAGTACGATGTCGGCCCGTCGTGCGGTCAGTCGCCCCGCCGCGTCGACGCCGGTGGTCAGCGTCAGTACCGCGGCATGTTTGGTGGTCGTCAGGATGCTCTCATCGAACGTCAGCCCGAGCCGCACCGGCGCATTGGCGGTTCGGGCCATCAGCGCGACCAGTGGCTCCATCTTGCAATAGGACTTGCCGCCGAACCCGCCACCGACCGGGGGCGTGTGCAGGCAGACGTCGTGCAGCCGGATCCCGAAGACGCGCGCGAGGTCGGCGCGGATGACGAACGGATCCTGGTTGCAGGACCACATCTCCAGCCGGTCGCCGGTCCAGCGCGCGACGTTGACGTGCGGCTCCAGGTGGAAGTGATTGATGCGGGAAAAGCCGAAGCTGTCGGTGAAGACCGCGGCCGATCGCGCCAGAGCCGCGTCCACGTCGCCGTAACCGAACGTATAGTCGCACAGCACGTTTCTGGCGGGCTCGCAGACCAGGGTCGAGCCCTCGCCGACCCCCATGCCGCCGCCCGCCGCCGGATGGTCGAACAGCGCGGGCGCATCGACGGCGAGTGCGTCGCCGGGCGTCATCAGCGCGGGCAGCACCTCGTAGTCCACCACGATCGCCGCGGCGGCGCGGAACGCCGTCAGTTCGTCGCAGGCAATCACTGCCGCGACGGTGTCGCCGACATAGCGGACACGATCGGTGGCGATGACCGGCTGATCGCGCAGGCCGACACCATAGAACGGGTCGGGCAATTGGGCGGTGTCCTGCCCGGTCAGAACAGCCGCCACCCCGGGGATCGCCAGCGCCGCCGCCGTCTGGATGCCGCGGATGCGTGCGTGGGCGTGCGGACTACGCAGCAGCTTGCCGTGCAGCATACCCGGCAGTTCGACGTCGAATGCGTAGCGGACACGGCCGGTGACCCGATCGCGCGCACTGGCGGGAAACCGCGATGTGGCGTTCGGTGTCGCGTCCATCACGCCGCCGCCTGTATCATTCGCGCCGCGGCCAGCCGGACCGCTTCCATGATCGCCGCGTAGCCGGTGCAGCGGCAGACATGTGCTTCCAGCCAATGGCCGATCGTGGCGTCGTCGGGGTCGGGTATGCGTTGCAGCAGGGCGTGCACGGACAGGATCAGCCCGGCGGTACAGAAGCCGCACTGCACGGCGCCCGCCTCCAGAAACGCCTGCTGCACCGGATCAAGCCGGTCGCGCGGCGCAACACCCTCGATGGTGGTGATCGCGGCACCTTCCACCATGAAGGCGAAGCAGGAGCAGGCCGCGATCGGCACGCCGTCCACCAGGACGGTGCAGGCGCCGCACATTCCCTGGTCGCAGCCGACCTTGCAGCCGGTCAGCCCAAGCTGGTCGCGCAGCATGTCCGCCAGGGTTTGCTGGTCAGCCACGGCGACCGAACGGGTCAGGCCGTTGATGGTGAAGCTGCGCGGCTGGGTGCTCATAGACTGACTCCCGAACGGGCCAGGAGGCGTTGCGTCAGGACGCCGATCATGCGTCGACGATACTCCGCGCCGGCGCGTCCGTCGCTCGCGGGCGGTGGCATCAGTCGGGCTGCCTCGGCTGCGATCGAGGTCGCTTCAGATTCCACAGCGGCCACAGGGATGTCGAGCGGCAACGTGACGCAGACCGGTCGCGGATGCGCCATCCCGACCGCGACCCGCAGCGTCCGCACGCGTTCGCCACGCACGGTCAGACCGACCCATACCGAAACGGCGGGCCGCAGCGTCCGGTCGGCGAACAGGCGCAGCGTGTCGGGTTCGGAGATCACGAAGCCGGCGAGCAACGGCTGCGCCAGCGCGGGGAGCCGGCCGAGCGGGATGCGTTCGGTGCCCGCTCCGGCGGCGATCTCGGCCTCGGCGTTCAGGGCAAGCAGCGCCGGCAGCGCGTCGTATTCGGAACGGTCGGCCATCACGTTGCCGCCGATCGTGCCGGCGAAGCGGACCCGCGGATTGGCGACCCCCTGCCACAGCGCGGCCAGATCGGGCAGCCTGTGGTGGAGCAGCGGGCTTGCGGCGATCGCCGCGTGCCTGGTCATCGCGCCGATGCGCACCGTGTCCGCATCGGCGGCGATCCCGTCCAGCCCGGCCACACCGTCGAGCCGGATCAGCCGCTCGATCGGATGCCCGAGCTTGAGCCAGTCGATCAGGTCGATGCCGCCGGCGAGGAAGGCACTGGTGCCGGGCGCTGATCGCAGTTCGACGGCCTCTGCCAGGGATGCGGGACGGTGCAGCGCGAACGGGGCGATCTGTCGTCGCGAGCGCAAAGCTACGAGCATGGGCCTTCTCCGTTGGCGGCGGGGTCGAGCAGCACCGTGTCGCCCTGGATGCGGAGCGGCACCCGGATCAGCGCCTCGCCCGCGCATGGGCCCCGGATGCACCGGCCGGTGTCGGGCTCGAACAGGGCGCCATGGCCGGTGCATTGCAGGTAGCGACCGCTGCGGCTCAGCAGCCGGCGCGGTTCCCAGTCCAGTTCGATGCCCATGTGCGGGCAGGCGTTGCGCCAGGCGACCAGCGTGCCGTCCGCCAGCCGGAGCAGGATGACCGACTTCGCCGGCGACAGCCGAACCAGAGTCGGCACGCCGGCGATGAGCGCGGAAGCGGTAATCGCTGCAGGGCAGGCCGGCGTCACTCAAAGCCACCGACACTGATCGGCGCACCGTACCAGCGGCGCACGAAGAGCTCGGCCAGTGCGACGGCACCATATAGTAGCAGGCCGATGCCGCAGAGCAGAACGATTGCCGCGAACACCAGCGCGGTCTGCGCTGCCGATGAGGCGAACATGATGATGTAGCCGAGACCTTCCTGAGCGGTGACGAACTCCCCAATCACCACGCCGATGATCGCGACGGTGACGCCGACCTTCAGCCCGGCGAAGATGTGCGGGATGGCGTATGGCATGCGCACGCGGATGAAGGTCTGCCAGGTGCTGGCGGTCAGCGACCGGCAGAGCCGCAGCGCGGTGGGGTCGGCGGACCGGAAGCCGGTGGCGGCCGAGACGGCGATCGGAAAGAACGACAGGAACACCGCGAAGCACAGGCGCGAGCTTGGTCCCATGCCGAGCCAGATGATGAACAGCGGGGCCAGGGCGACTTTGGGGATCAGCTGGAAGATCAGCACGTGCGGCCAGAACGCCTGTTCGACGCGGCGGGACACCACCAGCGCGCCGCCCATGGCGATACCGATTCCGGCTGCCATCAGGAAGCCGACGACGGTGTTGACCAGGGTCGGCCAGGTCTGCGTCATCAGGATCGGCCACGCCTGCACCAGCACGTCCCAGATCGCGCTTGGTGGCACCAGCAGCATGGGCGAGACCGCGAGCCGGACCGTGAGCACCTGCCATGCCAGGAGGCACGCGACGGCGAACAGCACCGGCAGCAGCAGCGGCCGCCACGCCCTCCATCGTATCCACGATCGTAGAGGCAGCGTGCGCACGCGCAGCGGTCCGGGCACGATGCCGGCGGCGAGATGCTGGGCGCCCGACACCATGGCTCAGCTCAGCAGTTTGCGGAACTCGGCGACGCGGGCGTCGACGCGGCTCCATTCCGCGGATGTCAGGGTCACCTTGCCGCCGAGCGGCGCGTAGAAGCTGTCGATCGCCGGACGTTTCATTTCCGGCGTGGCAACATATTGCATCACCAGATCGACCATGCTGCCGAGCGTTTCGGGATTGCCATAGCCGAGGCCGTGCTGCTTGGCTTCGGGTTGCGCAACGACGTAGTCGTGCAGGCCGAGTCCGACCCGGAGGAATTCTTTCGCTGCAGGATTAAGCGCCATCTCGGGCATCGCCTTCATGAACAGGGCGGTTGCCTGTTCCGGATCGTTGAGCGCGAAAGCCAGCGATTCACAGGCGGCCTGGACCATGGCTGCGCACAGAGCGGGCTCCTTCCCGAGCGTCGCCTGCGTGGTGACGAGCGATGTGCCGTAGGATGGCAAGCCCACCGAGGAATACAGCATCCAGCGCACCGGAATGTTCTTCGAGATGAAGATCGGCAGGCTGGAGGAGGCGATGCCGGTCATTGCGTCGACCTGCTTCTCCGCGAGGACGCGCTCCAGCACCTTGGCGTCGGTGTTGACGAACTGCACGCTGCCGAGGTCGAGCCCGGCCTTCTTCGCGAACGCCGGGAAGAACGGAAATTCCGCCGACGTCGGCACGTCGCCGATCTTCTTGCCGGCGAGCATGGCGGGGCTGGTGATCGGGCTGTCGCCGAGCACGCCGACGCCCATGCCGGCATCGTAGTCCATCACGGCGAGCGAAACGAGCGGCAGGCCCTTGGCGACCAGCAGGATGACGGGGGTGGTGATCATCGATCCGAATTCGAACTGTCCGGATGCGATCGCCTGCCCCGCGGCGAGCGAGCCATAGCCGCGGCTGATATCGATGTCGATACCATGTTTTGCGAAGATGCCCTTGGCCTTGCCGCCGATCAGGAAGATGTAGTTGCCCTCGGCCAGCCAGGGCAGGGTGAACTTGACGGCGCGGGACTGAGCGATGGCCGGCCGGGCCAAAGCCGTGGCGGCTCCGGCGAGGACGCCGCGTCGGCCCAGGGTTGCTGTTCGCATCCGCTCGATGCTCATGCGGCAAGTTGTCCGAGGTCGGGCAGCAACGGGCTGTCCACGCGGATCACCTTCCCGGCGCGGACCACGCTGTCGGGGTGCAGCAGTTCATGCGTGACCACCTCGACCCCGTTGGAATCGCGCAGCGTCCACTCGCCCTGCAGCACGCGGAACACCGAGATGTCGGCGTCCATGCCGACCTTCAACGCACCGATCCGGTCTTCCATCCGGATCAGCTTCGCCGCATTCGACGTTGCCATCGCAACGACCTGCGGCAGCGACACGCCCAGCGCCATGAGTTCGCTCATGGCGTGGTGGATGCCATAGGGGGTCGAGAACGGCAGGGTTGCGTCCTCCGGCGGCTCCATATCGGCGGTGTCGGTGAACATGCCGCGATACCAGCGCCCGCCGTCGGGCATCTTGACGTTGTAGCCGTGCAGGTCGGCTCCGAGTGTGGTCGGCAGGATGCCTGCGGCGATCACCGCTCTTGCGTTGTCAAAACTGAAATGCGCGCCACGTCCCACATCGATGGTGACGCCCTTGTCCAGCGCTTCGTAGACCAGCGGATGGATCGTGCCGTCCTTGTTGACGAAGCCGGACGGATAGCGCGTGAACGGATGCGCCAGCACGTCGCCGGCTTCCAGCAGCGGAACGACCTGTTCGATGATGGTTTGCGGATCGACGCTGACGCCTTCCTTCTCCGGCCACAGCGTCCCGAGATGCACGTAGACCGGCAGACCGAGTTCCCGCCCCGCCTGCTTCGCGAGCTGCAGCGAAGCGAGACCCCAGCGGGAGAAGCCGCCCGGTTCGGCATGCGCCTTGATTCCCTTGATCAGATCGGGGTTTTCGCGGGCGGTCTTGACGATCGCCGCGACGTTGATGCCGGAGGGACCATAGAGATCGACGTAGCGGTGGCCCTGCAATCCACCGGCGAGATAGGTGGAGATGAAGCACAGCACGCGGCTTTGCGACGGCTCCACGACGAACTGGCGAAATCCGTTGAAGGTCAGCGGTGACGGTCCGCCCTGATCTACAACCGTCGTGACGCCGCCACGCACCCCCACGAGATCCGCGTTCAGGCCGAAATCGCCTGTCACATGCTCATAGATGTGAGCATGGGTGTCGATCAGGCCGGGTGTCACGATCGCCCCCGAAAGGTCCAGGCGAGTGGCACCCGGGCTGCCGGGCAGGTCGGGTCCGATAGCGGCGATCTTGCCGTCCGCGACGGCGACATCGAGGATCGCATCGGTGCCGCTGGCCGGATCGATCACGCGGGCGCCCTTCAGCACGAGGTCATAGGCGCCGGGCAGAGCGGACAAAGTGGAACTCATCGTATTGCCTCCATGCGTTGTGCGGGGTCATTCCGCCGTGTCATGACCGTTTCCGTGCGGCAGATGCGGGAGACCGGACCGCTCATCGGTGAACGGGTCGCGGCAAGATCCTGTCGTGGCCGGCCGGCGCCGGCGACGACGCAGGGCGATCCGGTCGCGGTCTTCCCGGATTTCGTCGACCGGGAGACGATGCAAATCAGCGGGGTCATCCGCGCCAGGCCTTGCGAACACGGAATTCCAGCCACGCGATCACGCCGTAGAGCGCCAGACCGATGGCGCACAGCACCACGAGCGCGGCGAAGATGCGAGCGGTCTCGGCGCGCGATCCGGCCAGCAGGATGTAAGAGCCCAGGCCGTGCTTGGACGAAATGAATTCGCCGACAATGATGCCGATCACCGACAGCGTGGCCGCCACCTTCATGCCGCTGAAGAAGAAGGGCAGGGCGTATGGCACCTGGACATGCCGGAAGATCTGCGACGGACTGGCGGTGAGCGACTGGCACAGCCGGATGGCGTCACGGCTGGTGCCGAGCAATCCGGTCAGAGTGCTGATCGCGACCGGGAAGAAACTGATGAACGTTGAAAAGACCAGCCGTGACGGGGCATCGATGCCAAGCCAGATGACGAACAACGGCGCCAGCGCGATTTTCGGGATCAGCTGAAACGCAACGAGATTGGGATACAACATGTCGCGCAGCAACGGTGATGCAGCCAGCGTCACGGCAACCAAAGCGCCCAGCACGCCGGACAGGACGCAGGCCGTAACGGCTTCCGCTCCGGTGAATCCCGCCTGAAACAGCAACTCTCCCCATGACGCCGCCAGCTGCCGCGCGACGTCGCTCGGCGCCGGGAGCAGCACGGGCGGGATCGCCCACAACTTTGCCGCGGCCTGCCAGCAGCACAAGAACAGCGCGGCCGTCAGTAACGGCAGCAGCACGGTCAGCAGCTGCTCCCGCCCTCTTCCGCGCCAGCCGCGGCGCGCCAAACGGGACCCTGCACCACGATCCGGGCGGCCTCCCGGATCCCGGGCCGCGCTGTGTGATAGGATCGCGGTGTCAGGCACCGGCGGAGACTTCCTGGACCTGCGGCGTGGTACGGACCGCGCGGTGCGAGTGCTCGATCATGCCGCGCAACTGGCCGCACAGTTCATTGAACAGTTTCGTTTCACCAATCGCCGGATTGCGCGGCCGGGCCAGCGGGATCGTCACGTCAGCAACGACTGTCGCGGGACGGCGGTTCATCACCAGCACGCGGTCGGCAAGATACACCGCCTCCCGGATTGAATGCGTTACGAACAATGCGGTCTTCGTGTAACGGGTCCAGATGTCCTGCAGCGCGTCGTTCATCTCGTCGCGGGTGATCGCGTCCAGGGCGGAGAACGGTTCGTCCATCAGCAGGATATCCGGGTCATAGACCAGCGCGCGGCAGATCGCCGCCCGCTGCCTCATGCCGCCCGAGAGCTGGTGCGGCTTGTGATTCTCGAACCCGCCAAGCCCCACGAGGCCGATAAGCTCCCGTGCTCGGGCCAGATGTTCTTTGCGCGGCCGATGTAACAACTCGACGGGAAACATGATGTTGTCCAGCACGGTCTTCCATGGCAGCAGCGTGCTCTCCTGGAACATGACGCCGATGCTGGTGCGCGGGCCGGTCATCGGTGCGCCGTCGATATTGATCGTGCCGGAGGTGATCGTCTCCAGCCCGCCGCACATCATCAGCAGCGTGGACTTGCCGCAGCCGGACGGGCCCAGGATGGCGACAAACTCGCCGCGCCGCACCGAGAACGAAACACCGGCGACCGCCTCGACCGGGCCGTTGCCGGAGTCGTAGATCTTCCAGGCGTTTTCGGCACGAATGCATTCGCCGCCGCTGCCGCTGCGTTCAAGCGAAGAGATTGCGATACTCCTTCACATTGGCCTCGGCGGTTGCCCATTCATCCGGCGTGAGTGTGACCCCGCCGGCAAATTCGTTGCTGAACAGTGACACTGGATCGGGCGCCTTGTCACCGGCCGCGCCGAGATACTTCATGACCAGATCGGTCATCGCCGCGTAGTCGTCCGGGTCCGACATGCCGATGCCATGCTGTTTCGCCGGCGGCCCGATCATGGTCATGTTGAAGATGCCGAGCCCGGTCTGGATCTGTTTGGCGCCGTTCGCCGCGAGGGCCGCTTCGGGCACCTGCTTCAGGAACAACGCCACGGCATCCTGCGGCTGCAGCAGGCAGAAGCGGACCGCCTGCATGATGCCGCGCGCCATATCGGCGCAGAGTTTGGGTTCGGCCTTCAGTACCTCCGGCCGCGTCAGCAATGCGTTGTTGTAGAACTTCAGGCCGGCGCTGCTGTACAGCATGAAGCGCACCGGCTTGTTGTTGGCGACGAACACCGGTGCGATCGAGATGGCAAACCCGCAGATGGCGTCGACCTGTCCCTCCATCAGCAGGCGCTGCCGCACGTTGGGGTCGACCTGCACCAGCTTGACGGTTCCGAGATCAAGACCGGCCGCCCGGGCGAAGGCCGGCAGGAACGGATATTCGCCGGAGTTGACGGTCCCGCCGAGGGATTTGCCTGTAAGATCCTCCGGCGTGTGGACCGGCGAGTCGGCCAGCACAGCGAGGGTCATCGTTGCATCATAGCCGCAGCAGGCGATTGACACCGTCGGCAGGCCCTTCGCGGCCTGCTGGATTCCAGCCGAGGCGGCGGCGAGACCGAAGTCGAACTGTCCGGCCGCGACCGCCTGTGCGGCGGCAACCGAACCGTAGCCGCGGCTGATCTCCACATCCAGCCCGGCTTCGGCCCAGTAGCCGTTGGCCTTGGCCACGAAAGCGTAGGCATTGGAGCCCTCGGCCACCCAGGGCAGGGTCAGGCGCACTTTGCGGTTTGGTGCCGCGCGCAGGCGTCCGGACAGCACGAATGGAGCACATAGAGCCGTGGCACTCAGGATCACGCGGCGGGATGGCATACGACGAGGACGCCTTCCGATGATGCAGGTTTGAGCGACGCGGGCTCTGAGGAGCAAGAGGCGTGCCACTAAACAATGCAGATCTGCCGACCGCCGCGATGGATGTATGACCATTATATAATCATACGCATACGAATAATGCTGAATTGGGAGGAAGTCAGGCAGAAGGCCGAATTGTTCTCTAGCAGTTGCTTGATCCGTGGGCGTTGGTAGGGCCGGGACGCGCATGTTGCTCGAATTTTGTCGCGTTCTGGATGCTCAGCAGGCGCTGCATCGGCCTGAATGAGTTCGGTGCCCAAGTCGTGAGCAGCGGCGCCATGTTAGGAAGGACCTGCCATGTCGTCCTGGCACATGGGTTGCTTGCCCTCTGGCAACCAATGACAGATCAGGGGTGCTTCATGTTCAGACGAACCGTGCTGACTGGCGCCGGAGCCGCGGGTCTGGTCAATTTGGTCGGCATGCGGCCGGCCCGGGCGGATACGCTGGACGACGTCAGGAAGCGTGGCACCCTGGTGGTCGGCACCGAAGCGGCGTACGTGCCGTACGAATTCTTCAAGGACGGCAAGATCGTCGGCTATGACCCGGATATCGCCGATCTGATGGTGCCGAAGATCGGCGTGAAGGCTGAATTCATTGACACGGCCTGGAGCGGCATCATTCCCGCGCTCTACGCGAAGAAGTTCGACTGCATCATTTCGGCGATGACGATCACCAGGGAGCGTGCTGACAAGGTACTGTTCTCGATGCCGTACGCTGACGCGAGCAACGTCATCCTGCTGCGCGCGAATGAGGACCGGATCAAGACCGCCGACGATCTGTCGGGCAAGATCGTCGGCGTGCAGCTTGGCAGCGCCGCCGCCGGGATCATCAAGGTTTTCGAGGCCAAGCTGAAAGCCGCCGGCAAGCCAGGCTACGGTGATGTGAAGCAATACGAACACTATCCCGAAGCGTACCAGGATCTGTTGAACAGGCGGACCGATGCCGTGGTCAACTCACGCTCGACGATGATGGTGGTCATGCGGGACGCGCCCGGCAAATTCCAGATGCTGGCGGGGATTTCCGACGTCACCGCCTATTTCGGCATGGCCTTTCGCAAGGAGGACACGGCCTTGCGCGATTTCGTCAATACCCAACTCGCGGCGATGAAGCAGGACGGTACGCTGGCCAAACTGCAGGAGAAATGGTTCGGCGGCACCATGGAGACGCCGAACGCGGTGCCTGAAGTGCTGCCCTGAGACCGCGCCGGCATGGGCGATTTCGATTGGGGTGCGGTCTGGTATGCCATCCCCTACATGCTCCAGGGCGCGGTCGTCACCTTGGAGATCTCGGTCTGCGCGATGGCGCTGGCGTGCGTGGTCGGCCTGGGCATGGGGCTGGTCAGCGCGTCCGACATGCGGGTGCCCAAGGCGATCATCCGCGCCTATGTCTACTTCGTGCGTGGCACGCCGGCGCTGGTGCAGATCTTTCTGGTGTATTTCGCCCTGCCGCGCATTGGCTTCGAACTCTCCTCATTCTGGAGCGGGGTCGTCGCACTGGCGTTCAATTCGGCCGGCTTCATCGCGGAAATCATGCGAGCCGGTCTGCAATCGATCGATTCCGGGCAGACCGAGGCCGCGCTGTCGATCGGCATGACCGACCGGCAGTCGATTTTGTTCATCCTGCTGCCGCAGTCACTGCGCCGTGTCACTCCGCCGCTGACCAACGAACTCATTACGTTGGTCAAGAGTTCGTCGCTGCTGTCGGTCATCTCGATCACCGAACTGACCCGCTCGGCCCAGTTGATCATCGCGGAACGTTTCGTGCCGTTCGAGCTGTACGCCGCGCTGGCGGTCTATTATCTTGCGATCATTTCGGTCCTGTCGTGGGGTTCCGAGTACGTCGAACGGCGCCTGGCGTGAACGCCCTTCTGAGCGTCCGCGGATTATCAAAGGTCTACGGCGACGTTCCGGTGGTGGATCGCGTCGATCTCCAGGTGACACCGGGCGAGATCGTAATGGTGAACGGTCCCAGTGGCGCGGGGAAGTC
>DASWON010000045.1:0-5433 GCA_036398735.1 Rhodopila sp. | reverse complement strand
CACATGCGGCAGTTGCCGGCGATCGACAGGCGCTCGTGATAACAGAAGCGCGGGATTTCGACGCCCGCCTGCTCCGCCGCCTGCAGGATGGTCGAGCCGTTGGCGACCTCGACCGTGATGCCGTCGATGGTGACTTTGGCCATATCCCTACTCCGCCGCCATCGGCATCGGCTTGGTGCCGCGCGTCTTGTACGCGGCGATACGCTCTTCCATCACCGGACGGAAATGCCGGATGAGCCCTTGAATCGGCCAGGCCGCCGCATCGCCCAGCGCACAGATCGTGTGGCCTTCGACCTGACGCGTCACCTGCTCCAGCGTGTCGATTTCCGCCGGGTCCGCTCGGCCCTCGACCATGCGGGTCATGACGCGCCACATCCAGCCGGTGCCTTCGCGGCACGGCGTGCACTGGCCGCAGCTCTCATGCATGTAGAATTTCGACAGGCGGGCGATCGCCTTGATCACGTCGGTGGACTTGTCCATCACGATGACCGCGGCGGTGCCCAGCCCGCTGCGCACGGCGCGCAGGCTGTCGAAATCCATCAGCACCTCGTCGCAGATCGATTTCGGGATCAACGGCACCGACGCGCCACCCGGAATGACCGCCAGCAGGTTGTCCCACCCGCCGCGCACGCCGCCGGCGTATTTCTCAATCAGTTCTTTCAGTGGAATGCCGAGCTCTTCCTCGACATTGCAGGGCTTGTTGACATGCCCGGAGATGCAGAAAAGTTTCTGCCCCGTGTTGTTCTGACGGCCGAGGCTGGTGAACCAGGAGGCGCCGCGACGCAGGATCGTTGGCGACACCGCGATGGATTCGACGTTGTTCACGGTGGACGGGCAGCCGTACAAACCGACACCGGCCGGGAATGGCGGCTTCATCCGCGGCATGCCCTTCTTGCCTTCAAGGCTCTCGATCAGCGCCGTTTCTTCACCGCAGATGTATGCGCCGGCGCCGCGATGCAGGAAGACATCGTAGTCGTAGCCAGAGCCGCAGGCGTTCTTGCCGATCAGCCCCGCCTCATACGCCTCGTCGATCGCGTGCTGCAGTGACACGGACTCGTTGTAGAACTCGCCACGAATATAGATGTAGGCGGCGGTGGCACCCATCGCGAAGCCGGCGACGAGACAACCCTCCACCAGCTTGTGCGGATCATGCCGGAGGATGTCGCGGTCCTTGCAGGTGCCGGGTTCGGATTCGTCGGCATTGACCACCAGATAGCACGGCCGGTCAGATTGCTTCGGCATGAACGACCACTTCAGGCCGGTCGGAAATCCCGCGCCGCCACGCCCGCGCAGGCCGGAGTCCTTCATTTCCTGCACGATCGCATCGCGCCCGCGGGCCAGGATTGCGGCCGTATTGTCCCAATCACCGCGCGCCCGAGCACCCTTCAGGAAGGGATCGGACTGGCCGTAGAGATTGGTGAAGATGCGGTCTTTATCTTGCAGCATCCGATCCCTCCGGCGCGAAATGCCCATCCGGTGCGAATTTCAAGGTCGTCAGTGTGGTCGGGCCGCCCTCGGGCGCGGACGTCTGCCGTCCGGCCATCGAGCCCGGAGTCGGCCGCTCACCCCGGCGCAATGCGGCCAGCAGGGTCGCGACCTTATCGGCATCCATATCTTCGTAGAAATCGTCATCGACCTGCAGGATGGGGGCGTTGACGCAGGCGCCGAGGCATTCCACTTCGGTCATCGTGAACGCGCCGTCCGCACTGGTCTCGCCCCAACCCTTGATGCCGGTTTCCTTGCGGCAGGCTTCGGTCACCGCATCCGAACCACGCAGCCAGCATGGCGTCGTGGTGCAGACCTGCAGGTGAAACCGGCCGATCGGCTTGGTGTTGAACATGAAGTAGAAGGTGGCGACCTCGTAGACACGGATCGGCGCCATCCCCAGACGATGTGCCACGGCGTCCATCGCCTTGACCGGAACCCAGGCGCTGTCGGTCTGCCGCTTCATCTGCCGCTGCGCGACATACAGCGCCGGGATGACCGCGCTGGCCTGCCGCCCGGCCGGATACTTGGCCACGATCTTCGCGATTTCCGCTTCACTCTCGGCGTCGAACGCAAAACTCGCCGGCTGCTCGAATTCCGCCGACCCGTGTGCCGATGCCGGTGCTGATCCCTGTGGGGCTGCCATGGTCCTACCTGTCGATCTCGCCGAACACGACGTCCATCGATCCGACGATCGCGCTGACATCGGCCAGCATGTGCCGCTTCACCATCACATCCGTCGCCTGCAGGAAGGCAAAACCCGTCGCCCTGATCTTGCAGCGATAAGGCCGGTTGGTTCCGTCCGCGACGAGGTAGACCCCGAACTCGCCCTTCGGGCTTTCCACCACGGTATAGGTCGCACCCGGCGGCACGTGATACCCCTCGGTGTAGAGCTTGAAGTGGTGGATCAGCGCCTCCATCGAGCGCTTCATCTCCCCGCGCGTCGGCGGCGAGAATTTACGATCCTGCACCTTGATCGGGCCGGGTTTCATCTTCGCCAGCGCCTGGTTGATGATCTTCACGCTCTCCCGCATCTCGGCCAGCCGCACCAGGTAGCGGTCATAGCAATCGCCGTTGCGTCCGACCGGGATCTGAAAATCCACCTCGGCGTATTTGTCATACGGCCGGGAGCGCCGTAGATCCCACGGCACGCCGGAGGCACGGAGTGGCGGACCGCTGAACCCCCAGGCCAATGCCATTTCCGCCGGCATCACGCCGATGTCGACCGTCCGCTGCTTCCAGATCCGGTTGCCGGTCAGCAACTCCTCCAGGTCGTCGACGAACTTGGGGAAGGTGGCGGCCCAGGCCGCGATCCGGTCGGTCAGCCCGGCCGGCAGATCCTTCGACACGCCGCCTGGCCGGAAATAATTCGCATGCAGCCGCGCACCGGACGCCGCCTCATGGAACTCCATCAGCTTTTCCCGTTCCTCGAAGCCCCAGAGGCTCGGGGTGATCGCGCCGACGTCCAGGGCGTAGGTCGTGACGTTCAGCAGATGGTTCAGCACGCGGGTGATTTCGGCAAACAGCACGCGGATCCACTGCGCCCGGTCCGGCGCGGTGATGCCCAGCAGCTTTTCCACCGCGAGTGCGAAAGCGTGCTCCTCGCACATCGGCGAGACGTAATCGAGCCGGTCGAAATACGGCACGACCTGCATATACGTACGGTACTCGATCAGCTTTTCGGTGCCGCGGTGCAGCAGGCCGATATGCGGATCGGCGCGCTCCACGACCTCGCCGTCCAGTTCCAGGATCAGCCGGAGCACGCCGTGCGCCGCGGGGTGCTGGGGTCCGAAATTGATCGAGTGGCTGTCGATCTCGACCGTCTTGGCGGAGGGGGCGACGCCGGTGGTATCGCTCATTGGCCTAGCCTTTCGCCTGTTCGGCGCGCTCGGTAAACACCTTCTCGTCGCCCGGCAAGGTGGTCATGCCCTCCCACGGCGACAGGAAGTCGAAGCTGCGCCAGTCCTGCGTCAGACGGACAGGCTCATTGACAACCTGCTTGCGGTCCTCGTCGTAGCGCACCTCGACGTATCCGGTCAGCGGGAAGTCCTTGCGCAGCGGGTGCCCCTCGAACCCATAGTCGGTCAGGATGCGGCGCAGATCCGGCTGGCCGGAGAACACGATCCCGAACAGGTCCCAGGCTTCGCGTTCCCACCACGTCGCCGACGGCCACAGCGTATGCACCGACGCGACCGGCGTGACCTCATCCGTCGTGATGATCACACGCACCCGCTGGTTCAGCGACACGGACAGCAGATTGTAGACGACGTCGAAACGCTCATTGCGTTCCGGCCAGTCGACGCCGCACAGGTCCATCATCTGTTCGAACGCAAAGCGCGGATCGTCGCGCAGTGCCGTCATCACCGACAGCAGTGCGTCGCGTTCGGCGTGCACCACAAGCTCGTCGCTTTCGATGCGGTAGCCGGTGACACCGGGCATCGAGGCGATCGCCTGTCCCAGCAGTTCCATCGGGGAGGGCGGCGGCGGCGCGGGTTCAGCCGGGGTTGCGTCCTCAGCCACGAAGGATCGTCCCCGTGCGGCGGATCTTCTTCTGCAACTGCATGATCCCGTAAACCAGAGCCTCCGCGGTCGGGGGACAGCCCGGGACGTAGATGTCCACCGGCACCACGCGGTCGCAGCCGCGCACCACCGAGTATGAATAGTGATAGTAGCCGCCACCGTTGGCACAGCTACCCATGCTGATGACCCATCGCGGTTCGGGCATCTGGTCGTAGACCCGGCGCAGCGCGGGGGCCATTTTGTTCGTGAGGGTGCCGGCGACGATCATCACGTCGCTTTGCCGCGGAGAGGCGCGTGGGATGATCCCGAGGCGATCAAGGTCGTAGCGCGGCATGTAGGCGTGGATCATTTCCACGGCGCAGCAGGCCAGGCCGAATGTCATTGGCCAAAGGCTGCCGGTCCGAGCCCAGTTCACCACCTTGTCGAGATTGGCGACGAGAAAGCCTTTATCGGCAATTTCACCGGTGATGCCCTTGATGACGGCGTCCTGTTCCGGACCTGGCGGCAGATGGTCACGGTTCCAGGCCAGCGTGGTGGCATCGTTCATGGCTGTTACTCCCATTCCAGCGCGCCCTTGCACCACTCGTAGATGAATCCCACGGTGAGAACGCCAAGGAACGCAATCATCGACCAGAAGCCAAACGCGCCGATGCCCTTCAGGGCGACCGCCCACGGGAAGAGAAACGCGACCTCGAGGTCGAAGATGATGAAAAGGATCGCGACGAGATAGTACCGCACGTCGAACCGGCGGCGGGCATCATCGAACGCCTCGAAACCGCATTCGTAGGCGGAGAGCTTTTCCGGGTAGTGCTTCTGGCGGGCCGCGATCAGCGACCCCGCCACCATGGCGGTCGCTATACCCCCGGCGATCACGAGGAACACCAGGATCGGCAGATACCCAAAAAGAACTGGCTGCATGACGGATCCACGCTAGGTCGAGTGGCTGCTGTCGCAGCATGGATCAAGCCGGACGCCTCTTGCGTCAGCCTGTCCCCCTCCCGCGATGCAGCAACACAGGACATAGACCCATCCCGTCGCGACCGCCATAGGGGGAATGAATACAAAATCGTCCAAAGTGCGGCGGAGATTGGGAGAGGCGGGGGCAACCGCTGCTGGCGCGAGTGACGGGGCTCGAACCCGCGACCTCCGGCGTGACAGGCCGGCGCTCTAACCAACTGAGCTACACCCGCAGCGGCAGGGGGGAGCGTTTAGGCTGGGCGGGGAGTGGCGTCAACCCTTCTTCGTCAAATGAGCGAAGGTGTCGCCAGATCCGAATTTCAGTGTCGCTTTGCCGCCGGCCGCGGCCACTTACACCAGCATCGTGCCGGCTGGCCACTGCTTCAGGTCGGCTGCCCCCCAGCGGGAACGCCGATGCCCTGACGGAGATATAGATATAGGTACGCGTATGCCGTTTCGCCGAGGCTTCAA
>DASWON010000044.1:0-2343 GCA_036398735.1 Rhodopila sp. | reverse complement strand
CGCGAGTTGGCGCGGATGAACCTGACGCTGAATACTTATACGCAATGGTACTGGAAGACCAACCTCCACAACCTGTTCCATTTCCTGTCGCTGCGCGCCGATGCCCACGCGCAATACGAAATCCGCGTCTATGCCGACGAGATGCTGCGGATGACCGAGGCCTGGGTCCCCGTCGCCGCGGCCGCCTTCCGCGACTACCGGCTGGGCGCGGTCACCCTGTCGGCGCAGATGGTTGCCGTTCTCAAGCGGATGCTGTCCGGGGAGACCGTCACGCAGGAGAGCAGTGGCCTGAACCGGCGGGAGTGGGCCGAGTTCGCGCAGCATATCCTGGACTGAACAGAGGCAGCGCAGGCAGCCCCGGTCGCAGAGGGTCGCGGCGCGAGCGTCGGCTTGCATGCGCGGCGGCCTCCTGACCCGTGGCGGCGGGCAATCGGTCGCCCGGCCGATCACGCCATCCTGATCGGGTGGCGCGCGTGGTCAGGCAGCGCGCCTGGCCGGGTGGCGCGGCGGCGTCGGCTCGGTATCGGCTCCCCTGCCGGCGATGCCTCCCGGCAGCCGCGCACGCCTGGAACCGAGCGACCCGCCGCGATCGACCGCGCCTGCCGGGCCGCCCGTCCAAATTGCCGGTCCAGGGCGTCCGGCCCGATCGGGACCCGGCGGTTCCCGGCCATGATGGTCATGGCGGTTGCCGGCCATGACGATCCATGCCGAGGCTTGGGGATCTTCGGGCCGCTCACCGCGTTAGCCTGCGCATCCAGGGCATCCTGCCGGCATCGTGGCACGGCGCTCAGGCGCCAACAGCAGCCGAAGCCGCTTTGGCGCACCCCGATCTGGTACAGCCCGATCTGGTACAGACTGAGAAGGTCGTCCCCATGCGGCAAGTCAGGACGCGGCGCTCATGAGCCCAACCGGTCCGGCTAAAGTTTCGGCCGGCTTGCTCCGACATGAACGCCAGGGTAAGGGACCCCACGCCCGGGTCCGGGATTACCTGCCAGGGCAGGGCAGACGCTTCGCCGCGGAGCCGCGCTTCATGAGGTCATCCATTTGAGCCACGATCACGAGCATGGGCACCGCGGCTCGACCCGGCCGAACTTCAGCGTGCTGATGGCGGTGCTGGGTGTCGTCTATGGCGATATTGGCACCAGTCCGCTGTATGCCTTCAAAGCCAGCCTGCAGGTGTTCGACCCCGCCACGACCACCCAGGTCGAGATCATGGGCGTGCTGTCGCTGATCTTCTGGTCGCTGATCATCATCGTGACCGTGAAATATGTCTTCCTCGTGATGCGCGCCGACAACCGCGGCGAGGGCGGCATCCTGGCGCTGATGGC
The DNA here is from genome assembly GCA_036398735.1 of Rhodopila sp. Classification (GTDB taxonomy): domain Bacteria; phylum Pseudomonadota; class Alphaproteobacteria; order Acetobacterales; family Acetobacteraceae; genus Rhodopila. The sequence continues at coordinate 1,015 of DASWON010000044.1, read as the reverse complement.
CCTGGCCCAGCGGGTATCGGTCGGCACGGCGGTGAAGAACACGATCGCCCTGGTCGGGATTGCCGGCGCCTGCCTGTTCTTCGGCGACGGCGTGATCACCCCCGCGATCTCGGTGTTGTCCGCGGTGGAGGGACTCGAGGTCTCGGCCCCCGAACTGAAGTTCTACGTCCTGCCGATCAGCGTGGCGGTGATCGTGGCGCTGTTCACCGTGCAATACCATGGCACCGGCGGCGTCGGACGCGTCTTCGGCCCGATCATGGTGGTCTGGTTCTTCATCCTCGGCCTGACCGGCCTCGTGGAGATCGTACCCCACCCGTACGTGCTGCTCTCGATCTCCCCGACCTACGCGATCGCGCTGTGCATCCACTACAAGGGCCTGGCATTCTTCGTGCTCGGCGCTGTCGTGCTGTGCGTCACCGGGGCGGAGGCCCTGTATGCCGATATGGTGCATTTCGGTGCCCGCCCGATCAAGCTCACCTGGCTGACGTTCGTACTCCCCTGCCTGATCCTGAACTACTTCGGCCAGGGTGCGCTGATGCTCCGTGACCCATCGGCGATCGCCAACCCGTTCTTCCTGCTCGTGCCAGGCTGGCTGCGGCTGCCGATGGTGCTGCTGGCCACCGTGGCGACGGTGATCGCGAGCCAGGCGGTGATCTCCGGCGCATTTTCCATGGCGCGGCAGTGCATGCAGCTTGGCTTCCTGCCGCGGATGACGGTGCGACACACGTCGAACGTCGAGGAAGGCCAGATCTACGTGCCGCAGGTGAACACGGCGCTGGCGGTCGGCGTCGTGCTTCTGGTGCTGGCGTTCAAGACGTCGGACAGCCTCGCGTCGGCTTACGGAATCGCCGTGACAGGGACGTTCCTGTGCACCGCGGTTCTGGCGATGGTGGTGTTTCGCCGGCAGTTCCACTGGTCGCGCGCCGCGGCGGTGTCGGTGTTCGGTGCATTGTTCATGGTGGATATCGTGTTCTTCTCCGCAAACTCGGTGAAGATCGTCGAGGGTGGCTGGGTG
>DASWON010000043.1:0-11116 GCA_036398735.1 Rhodopila sp. | reverse complement strand
AACATCACCAGCATGCCATGGCCACTTCATCGGCCATCGCTTTTGCACAACAGCGCGCACAGTACCCCGATCAACCATAAGCCGGCACACGCAATCCTGCGGACAGCCCGTCGCGGAACGACCTGACGGCTCGCCCGTCGTCGCGCGTTCGTCATGACCCGCGGCCGGTCCCGGATGCGAGCGGGATGGCAGTGCATCAGTGTGTTCAGGCGGCGGGGATAACCGCGGCGCGCTCGCATTTGGATCGGCACAGGCGCAACCGTCAGTTCGCCTAATTGCGCGGCGCTTCGCCTACGCTGCCAGCCGATCCGGGGTCGTTCCGAACAGGAAGTCGATATCCTCGGCGTCCATCGTCGGCAGCGCCATCCCATCCTCGCTCAACGCCAGGCTTGCCAGGGCAGCCTTGCGCTCCTGCAGTTCCACGATGCGTTCCTCGACCGTGTCAGCCGCAATCAGCTTGTAAACGAACACCGATTTGGTCTGGCCGATTCGGTGGGCGCGATCGGATGCCTGATCCTCGACAGCCGGATTCCACCACGGATCATAATGGATCACCGTATCGGCGGAGGTCAGATTGAGCCCGCGCCCGCCGGCCTTCAGACTGATCAGGAACAGCGGCACCTCGCCGGCCTCGAACGACCGCACGGGTTGCGCCCGGTCGGCGGTATCGCCGCGCAGTTCCACGAACGGAATACCGGCGGCGGTCAATGCCGGCTTCATCAGGTCCAGCATCGAGGTGAACTGCGAGAACAACAGGATCCGCCGCCCCTCTGCGATCATCTCGGAAACCATATCCAGCATGTCATCGAGCTTGCTTGATGTGCCGGTCAGCCGCGCCGAGGGCAGTTTCACCAGCCGTGGATCGCAGCAGACCTGGCGCAGCTTCAGCAGTGCATCCAGCACCAGGACATGGCTCTGCGCCACCCCGCGCGCCGCGATCCCCTGCGTCACCCGCTCATGCATCGTCGCGCGGATCGTCTCGTACAACTCGCGCTGGTCCGGTGCCAGAGTGATCCGCCGCAGGATCGTGTGCTTCGGCGGCAGTTCGGTTGCGACCGCGGATTTCGTGCGGCGCAGGATGAACGGGCGGATGCGTGAGGCCAGTTGACCGCGCCGCACCGGATCGCCGTCCTTCTCGATCGGCGCGCGGAAGCGGCGGTTGAAACTTTTGCGCTGGCCCAGCAGGCCGGGCATCAGGAAGGCGAACTGCGACCACAGCTCGCCGAGATTGTTCTCGATCGGAGTGCCCGAAAGGCACAGCCGGTGACGGGTCTCCAGCCGGCACACGGCGTGGGTCGCCTTCGCCGTCGGGCTCTTGATCGCCTGCGCCTCGTCCAGCACCACGAGGTGCCAGGCGAGCTTCGCCATGTCCTCGATATCGCGTGCGAGCACGGTGTACGTGGTGATTACAACATGCACGCCGGTCAGGTCGCGCCGGCGCTCATGCCGGTCCAGCCCGTGCAGCACCACCACGCGCAGATGCGGCGCGAAACGGGCGAGTTCCGCGGTCCAGTTCGGCACCAGGCTGGTCGGCACGACGACCAGGGCCGGACGATCCAGGCGGCCGGCGGCGTGCTCGATGGTGATGTGGGCGATGGTCTGCGCCGTCTTGCCCAGTCCCATATCGTCGGCGAGCAGGCCGCCGAGAGCATTCTCGCGCAGGTGCTGCAGCCAGTTGACGCCCTGCTGCTGATACGGCCGCAGGCTGGCGGCGAAGCTGGCCGGCACGAGCGCCTCGGGGATTTCGCCGGCGGTGCGGAAGCGGGCGACACGCTCGACGATCATCGCGCCGTCCTGCCAGCGTGTCGTAACCAGATCCTCAAGGTCGAGCACACTCGGTGCCGCGGCGGCATCCAGGACCATCGTCCCGCCGCTGGTGCGGCCGGCGCTTTCCACGAGGTCGTTTATGACCGCGAGCAGGCGCGCGATCCGCTCCGCCGGCAGCTTCAGGATGCGGCCATCGTCGAGGCTGGTGACGACCTCTCCGTCGATGATCCGGGCGGCTGACATGCCGCCGCGTTCGTGCAGGCGCATCAGGATCGGCAGCAGCGGATGCCGCGCGCCATCGATCTCGATTCCGAAATCAAGCGAAAAGGCACCCTGGGGCGCGTCGGCGACCCGCATATCGCAGAGACCGACGTTCTCGACCGGGCGGGGCCCGAAATCGGTGTCGATCTCGTTGCGCCAGCCAAGCGCCTGCAAGGCCGGGAGGCGTTCAGCCACGAAGGCTTGCCAGGCTTCGGCGGCATCGCGGCCGCGGAACACGAACACGAGTCGTCCCTTTTCCGCCTTGCCGGTGGCCATGCGCATCTGCACCAGGCCATCCTGCCGGATTGCCTCCTGCGCGGCGGTTTCGGCGTCGCGATCCCGCCGCACGAATATCGGACCACCGGGGGCTTCGGTGCGGACGAACTGGCGGTCATCGTCGAACGGGACAACACCGCCGTCGTAGTCGAATGCCAGCAGCAGAGCGTCAATCTGCCGCATGCGCCCGAACTCGTCGGGACATGGGAAGCGGGTCAATCGCAGCACCGGCGTTGCCGGCCGGTCGACAATGACCTGCTCGCTGATCGTGGCCGGCTCAACCCGCCGCCGTGGCGGCTCGACACCCCCGCGGAGCACGGGCGGCGCAGGGCGAGGGGCCACGACCGGCGGCTGGATACGAACGCGGCCGATCGCCCCGCTGCTGGCATCGACATACCAAGGTCCGGAATCGGCGACGATGACGCCCGAACGCGGGGGCAGGGTGGCGGTCGAGGCGGAGGTGAAGGTCCGCGTCTCACCCTTGACGAGGCGCCGGCCGCCGGCATGCCAGCGCGCCTGACCGCTCTCGATCAGGGCATCCAGAACCTCGACAACCAGCGAGGCAGCAACGCCGGTGCGTGGTTCATTTCCCTCGCCCAGCAGATAGGCGAGATCGCGCAGCTTGCCGTCTGCCGCTTCGTCGCTGGCGATCCGGCGCGCCGTCGTCGGGGCGGCGACTCCCGTTCGTTCGCCGATCAGCAGCGTCGTGACAACACAGGCGTGCGGCGCCTCGGCGGGCGCCAATTCGAACACGATACGCTGCCGCTCTTTCTCCGGCGGCGCGGCGGTGAGGGTGTCGAGGAACGTCTGCTGCTCCGGCTTGCGCAGCGCGGGAAACCGGTCCAAGGCGGCGAACGCGACGGCCGCGCGATGCGCGCAGGCGGGCACCCCGCAACTGCACCGGTGATCGAACACCACGCGGCGTCCGAACAGCGACGGGGTAATCTGCACGGTGTGCACGGCGCCGCGTTCCGTGACCGAGCCTGTGACCGTGTCTCCATCCAGTTCCACCTCTACCCCGCCGGCCAGCCCCAGGCTGCGGCCGCGCGTCAGCACCCGGGCGTCAAAGATCCGACCGAGGTCCTGGGAAGAGTACGGCGTCGGCATGAGCGTGGATCGACCTCAGGCGGTTGCAGCGGCGATGGGTTAACGAAGGGGCGCCGAACTGGCGCGCCGAGATTATGCGAGCTGACCCGATTCGGTCTGCACTGTCCGGTGGAACCGGCAAGACGCCCGAAACCCGCCGCTCATGCAAGGCTGGAACGTCCGGCCCATGTCGCTTCGCCGGCGATTCGCGCAGAATGGTGACAGAACTGCGTCGGCCGCGTCAGGGAACTGCCGCCCGCCCAGACGGTTCCGGCCGTAGCAGGACGGTGCGGGAGCGGCGAGATGACGCAGACGGTCGGGGATTTCTTCTGGAACCGCCTCTATCAGTGGGGCGTGCGCCGCGTCTTTGGATACCCCGGCGATGGCATCAACGGCTTGCTCGGAGCGTTGAGCCGCTTTGGCGAGGACAGGATCAAATTCGTCCAGGTCCGGCATGAGGAGATGGCCGCCTTTATGGCCTCGGCCCATGCCAAGTTCACCGGGGAGCTTGGCGTGTGCATTGCCACCTCGGGCCCAGGTGCATCGCATCTGATCACCGGCCTGTACGACGCGAGGCTCGATCACATGCCCGTGCTGGCGATCGCCGGACAGCAGGCCCGCAACGCGATCGGCGGCCACTACCAGCAGGAAGTCGACCTTGTCAGCATGTTCAAGGACGTTGCCGGCTCTTACGTACAACAGGCGAGCGCCGCGCCGCAGGTCCGGCATCTGATCGATCGCGCCGTGCGTATTGCCCTGGGCGAGCGGCGGGTCACGTTGCTGGTGTTCCCCAACGATCTGCAGGACGAGCCGTATGCCGAGCCGCCGCGCAAGCATGGGACGCTGCACTCCGGCGTGGGTTACACCGCTCCAAAGGTCCTGCCTTATGACGTCGACCTGCGGCGGGCCGCGGCCGTGCTGAATGACGGCAAGAAGGTCGCGATCCTGGCCGGCGCGGGGGCTCTGCACGCGACCGATGAGCTCATCGCGATCGCCGACAGGCTGGGAGCCGGCGTCGCCAAGGCGCTGCTCGGCAAGGCCGCTCTGCCTGACGATCTGCCTTGGGTCACGGGTTCAATCGGCCTGTTGGGCACCAAGCCCAGCTGGGATCTGATGACCGGATGCGACACGCTGCTGATGGTCGGATCAGGTTTTCCCTACGCGGAGTTCATGCCGAAGGAAGGCCAGGCCCGTGGCGTGCAGATCGACCTCAAGCCGGACATGCTGAGTATCCGCTATCCGATGGAGGTCAACCTCGTCGGCGACAGCGCGGAAACCCTGCGCGCGCTGCTGCCGCTATTGGATGAAAAGACTGATCGTTCGTGGCGTAGCGCGGTCGAGAAGAATGTCGCTGCGTGGTGGCAGGAGGCAGAAGCACGGGCCATGCACGCCGCGAAGCCGGTTAATCCGCAGCGTGTCGCCTGGGAACTCTCCTCACGCCTGCCGGACCGCGCGATTGTCACCAGCGACTCCGGATCATGCGCGAACTGGTATGCGCGTGATGTCAGGATAAGGCGCGGCATGATGGGCTCGCTGTCCGGTGGCCTGGCCTCGATGGGCGCCGCGGTGCCGTATGCCATCGCGGCGAAGTTCGCTTATCCGGACCGACCGGTGATCGCACTGGTCGGCGATGGCGCGATGCAGATGAACAACATGGCCGAGCTCATCACTGTCGCGAAATATTGGCGCGAATGGTTCAACAAGACCTGGGTCGTCTGCGTCTTCAACAACCAGGACCTCAATCAGGTGACCTGGGAGCAGCGGGTGATGGAGGGCGATCCGAAGTTCAACGCCACGCAGCAGATTCCGGATGTCCCCTACCACCGTTTCGCCGAAATGATCGGCCTGCGCGGCATTTACGTGGACGATCCGGATGCTCTCTCGGGCGCCTGGGCGGCGGCCTTGTCTGCAGACCGGCCCGTGGTGCTGGAGGTGAAGACGGATCCAAATGTGCCGCCGCTGCCATCGCATATCACGCTGGATCAGGCGAAGGCATTCGGCGCGACCCTCGTCAAGGGTGATCCGGAGGAAGGCAACATGGTTATCGACACTGCGAAGCAAGTTCTCGCCGGGTTGCTGCCCGGGCGTGGAGCTAACACGTGAGCGCGCCGCCGCAGCCCCGAAGCGGCCCGTTGCACGCGGTATTACGCGAGGTCGAACCAGGTCTTTACCGCGCGGAATACAGCGGCGAAATCAATCCGGAAGATTCTGACGAACGGGAAATTCCCGACTTCCACGTCGGAACCGACGCCGCTGCCGTGCGCCGCTGGGTTGAGGAGATGGCGCTCGGTCTGGGCTACGATCGGGTCATCTGGGACACCTCAGCCAAGACCTGACGGCGGGGACTTGTCGATTCGATCGGCGGCGGGGGCGGAGCCATCACTTTCAGAAAGCCAGCTGGTTTGCAGCCAATCAGGGGGTCCGGTCTTCGTGTCGAACCATGTGAATGCGCCAACCGCTGGGACGGGTGTGCGCGAAGCTGCAAGCCTGAAGGAAACGGCCCCCGTGCGCCTCATCCGTGCGCCGAGCGGCTTGCCAGTGACGTGCGTGGCCGTCACTGGGCGGTGATACGACATGATTATCGCACTGATCGTCAGGCCACGCGCCGGCTTGCCACGGTCGGCGTCAGCCTTGGCAGGGTGCTGACCGTGGCGGAAACGAGCCATCTCAGGGCGGGAGTCTGCCTGGCGCGGATCGTTCGTTGCGAATTTGTTGGTGCCGCATCCGGCTTAATGCGCTGGCGCCGTTCGCGACAGCATCAGTACAGACGCGATCACGCCAGGGCGGGGCGCTGCCGGTCCGGCTCCTTGCCGAGGTCCAGCGCCGGGAAGCGACGCGCCGACGCGGAACGACAGCATCTGATGCAACCGATGATGATATCGTAAGTTCATCACGAAATAGTGATAATCGGCTCACATGTCACGGGAAAGTTCACAGAGTTGGCAATGAAGCAGTACCGGTGCGCATCGTGATGCAGTCGGGTTGCCCTCGCCAGGTCGCCGCCTGCCTGGATGGTGATCACCGGGCGCAAGACGGCGGCGACGAACCGGCCGGCACCGTTCGGGTCCTCGACCATCGAGGCCTCCGCCTCGTCGTGATATCGGAGAACCGAGATGCCATCGCGCGCACACAAGCTAAGGTACCACAATTTGTGGCAGGCGGAGATCGAGGCGAGCAGCAGCTCTTCCGGGTTCCATCGAGCGGGATCGCCGCGGAACGCGGGATCGGAGGAACCGGCGATCGGGGATTTCGTCCCGGCCGCAATCGTGTGGTCACGGTCGTACCCCGTATGGTTCGGCGTCCCCTGGCCACGATTCCCGGTCCAATCAACGGTGACCCGGTAGGTATGCAGCTTTGCGGCCATGTTGGAACTCGTCGCGTGTGATGAATCGTCGGTGAGACGGGAGCGGGCCGGCGAAACTCTTTCGCGCGTCGGGAGTTTCTCGTTGATCATCCGCCAGGAGGTCAATATGCCCGCAAAGTCCCAAGCTCAGCAGAAGGCTGCTGGTGCGGCCCTGTCAGCCAAACGCGGCGAAACGAAAGTTAGGGACCTGAAGGGCGCCTCGCGCTCGATGGAGAAATCGATGAACGAGGGCCAGCTTGAGGAGATGGCTGCCACCAAGCGGGCGGGCAAGCCGGAGCATGACAGCAAGCACTGATCGTAGCGTCACCGGGGATCAGCCGGCTGTTTCGCTGGTTGTCTAGCCTTGGCGTCTCCATGAAAGTGCCGGCCATCCGTGAAATGGGGCAGGGAAGGAGGCGCATGGGATGCGCGGCGTCGAGGCGCGTCAAAAAACGGCATCACGTGATTGTTCTTTGCTAATTAATACCAAATTCGCTACAGATATGACCTCGTTATCAGCGCTAGGAAAAAACATGTCGGCTGCGAGACCTATTCTGATCGTCGAAGACGACGATGCTCTGCGGGAAGTCCTGGCCGACCAGGTTGCATCCAGCGGCATGTTCCAGTCGTTTGAGGCGGCGACACTCGATGAAGCGAGGCAGCATCTCGGCGCACCCGATTCGCGCTTCGATTCCATTATTCTGGACATTAACCTGCCTGATGGCGACGGGCGCGATTTTTGCGCGAAGATCCGGCAACAGGGGCATACAATGCCCATCATCATGCTGACGGGTGCGGCCGATGAAGTCGATGTCGTGAGTGGCCTGAACGCCGGCGCCAACGATTACATCGCCAAGCCGTTCCGCGCGAATGAACTGCTGGCTCGCCTTCAGGCGCAGCTTCGCCAATTCGATATCAGCGAAGACGCGGTCTTTACGATCGGGCATTACACGTTCCGACCCGCGGCGAAGCTGCTGATCGGCTCCGACAAGAAGCGCATCCGGCTGACGGCGAAGGAGGTGGAGATCCTCAAATTCCTTCACCGCCACGCCAACAAGGTCGTTTCGCGGCAGGTGCTGCTCGATGAGGTATGGGGCTACAACGCCGGGGTCACGACCCACACGCTGGAAACCCACATCTACCGCCTGCGGCAGAAGATCGAAACCGACCCGGCCAACTGCCGTCTGCTGACGACGGCAGCGGGGGGTTACCGCCTGGATCCCGGCGCGATCTGAAATCGCGACGCGATCTGATATTTCCAACCCGACACCACGGCCGAACCATGCCTGCACCGGAGGGTGCTGTCATGGTCCGATCGCGCTGCTCTGAAGCCGGCGACCACGGTGACAGGCGGATCGCCTGCCCGCGAACCCGACGGGTGCCGGCTCCTGCTCGTGGCGACCTGGCCTTCGACATGCCGAACGTCGTGGCATGGATGTCTGACTTCGACCAGGAGCGTCGCATCGCGGTTTGAAACATCCGGACTGACGGCGTTCCGTCGCCGCCTTCTACGCCTTCGCCGAGATGAGCCAGATGGACCCGGAGAGCGTAATTCCGGCGGGACTGTCACAGGATTTCAGTGCCTGGCCGACAGCCTCCCGCACCCGAGCACGCGTTTCGCGATCCTGGTCCGCCAGCAGACGCGCCAGAACCCCGACATGCGTCGCGAAATCAACGGCCTGATCAAGCTGGCCTGCCGCAGCAAGATACATCGGCACATCGGCCCTCGTCAGCGTCACATTGCGCCAACCGGCATCGCTCAGGATCGTCCGGGTGCGGTCGGGATTGGCGAAGGCGAAGGGACCCGGTGCATCCGGGTCAGCCGGCGGTTGCGGCGGGAGCAGCGAACGAGCCGCCTCCAGTGGGATGCGGAACCAGGAATTGTCCGCCATGGGCCGCCAGGCAGCACACAGCAGCCGACCGTCTTGCCGAACGGCCGTCCGGAGATTTCCGAACGCAGCGACGGGATCCGAAAAGAACATGACACCGAAACGGGAAAACAGCAGATCCGCGCGGCCCTCGGAGAACGTGAAACTGGCCGCGTCACCGATCGTCACCCGGGCATTAGGCAGACCAGCCGCAGCGATCCGCTCCCGCGCCCGGGTCGCCATCGGCTGCGAGACGTCCAGGCCAAGGACCTCACCGGTCGGGCCCACGCGATCCGCCAAGGCAAGCACGGTCGCGCCACATCCGCATCCGACGTCGATCGCGCGCTCCCCAACGGCCGGCGCCGCGGCATCCAGCGCAAGCGCGGTCAACGGTTGGAACAGCGCATCAAGGCGTTCCTGAAACGCGGTCCAGGTGATCGCGGCCTTGTCGTTCCAGTATTCGATCTGAGCCGAGTTGTCCTGAACGTCATGGGAGTCTGTCATGCATGCCTCCAAATCCGGGCGGCGAGTGTGTCAGAAATTGCCGGCGCCGTCTCGTATGGCGCGCGATCGCATGTTACCTCCCTGTTCTTTGGCCGTGATCGCGGAAAGGAAGCTCCATGCCAAAGCTCCATTACAGGATCGTTCAGCACGACGGAGGTTGGGCCTACCGCTTGGGCGACGTCTATTCCGAGCCTTTTGTGGACAAGGCATCCGCCTTGGAGGCCGCACGACGGGTTGCGGAGGAGCAGCGCGTGCCCGGCGACACCACACGGATCGAATACCAGGATGCGGACGGGCGCTGGCGTACGGAACTGTCCGAAGGCGACGACCGGCCGGACGCCGACGTGGAGGCCTGACGTCGCGCCCGCAGGCGTTGCGCCTCATTCCACTGTCAGCCGGGCACGGCTCGCCCGTGCTGACCACCGGCCCCGTGCCTTGGCCACCGGTCCCGCGCCTTGGCCACCGCCCTGACGTGGCCGCTGTCCACGTGGATAAAGGCGGTGTGCGTCGGCGCGAAAGATGCAGTTCAGGACGGTGTGGTCCAGCCGATGGGTTTGACGAAATCGGCCTCGTCCTGGGCATCGATCGGCAGTGGCCCAAGTGGCACCATGCCGTGTACGAGGACCATGTCTGGCGCCCGCTGGTAGTCCGGATGGGTTTCGCTGTCGGAATTGGGGCTTGGCGCGGCGGCGTCGAACCCAGGCGAGGTGATCAGGTCGATCAGGACCGCAACCGCGACGTCACGGGGGATGCCATGCGCTGCCGCCTCGGCCACAAGCGCGCTGAGGCGCGGCTGCAGGAACTCGTGAGCAGGTGACTGGTTGACCATGTCGGACTCCTCGCCGTTACGGCTACGACGTGTAAGCTTTTCGTCACGGCCACGGAAGCGTCCTGGCGATATGCATCCCGGCGGGCGGTGCGGCGTTCAAGGCCGACACCCGCGGAGAAGATAGATGCCCATTCCACCCACCACGCCGCCGGAAGCGCCACCACCGAGCGAGCCACCCGAGCAGGCGCCCGGCGGGCCGCGTGAGGACCCGATTCCCTCCCCGACAGTGCCTCCCGAACCGGGCCAGCCCGGCACGCCGCCGAATGCCCCGCCGAATGCCCCGCCGAATGCCCCGCCGGGCCCCATTATCGCCTGACGTCAGTAGCCGGCGGTCCGGTCCACCACCTCCTTGAGATCGCGGCCGTCGAGAAAGCGGCCCAGGTTCTCCACGAACAGCCTGGCGACTATTCTGTCGCGATCGGGATGTGGGCCGCCGATATGCGGCAGCACGAGGATCCCGTCGGTGCTCCAGAAACGGTGCTCCTTCGGCAGCGGCTCCTGGCGGAATACGTCCAGCACCGCGCCGGCGATGCGCCTGCCGGTTACGGCGGCGATCAGCTCGTCGTCGTTGATCAGGTGGCCGCGTCCGAAATTCAGCAGCCACGCCGAAGCCTTCATGCGCCCGAGCCTCTCGGCGTTGATAAGATTGTTGGTCTCCGGCGTGGCGGGCAGCAGCAGCAGCACGAAATCCGCCTGGGCGAGGACCTCATCGGTTCCCGCAGATGGCAGCACTTCAGCAAGGCCGGGCATCGGAGAGGGCCGTCGTTTCGTGCCGATCACCCGCATGCCCAGAGCCGTGGCGAGCCGCGCAACCTCTTGTCCGATGGCGCCTAGACCCAGAATGCCAAGCGTCTTGCCATTGAGTGGGGTGGCGACGCGGTGACGCCACAGGCTTTGCTTTTGGTCCTGAGCGATCGCCGCGTACGGCTTGGTAATGTGGAACAGTGCGCCGAGGATGTTCTCCGGCATGGATTCGCGATGTGTGCCACGGGCGCAGGTCAGTGTCAGGCCGACCGGCAGGTCGGGCAATGCGAGCCAACTCTCGACGCCGGCCGTCAGCGACTGCGCCCAGCGAAGGTTTGGCATGGTCGGCAGCAGCCCGGCCGGCACGCCGGCGGCGAGCAGGACCTGCGTCTGCGCGCGCTGTGCGTCAGACGGTTGGTCTTTACGGCCGAGGGTATC
>DASWON010000042.1:0-8201 GCA_036398735.1 Rhodopila sp. | reverse complement strand
GTCGCCTTCGAAGACGCCGATCCCGCCGTCAACGACCGGATCGATGCCGCCTATCAAGACAAGTATCGCCGTCAGGGTGCCCAGTACGTCAATTCGGTGACGGACGCCGAGGCGCGGTCCACGACCACCAGGCTCGTGCCGATGTGATGAAGTCTTCCCCCACACCGCGGCAACGCCATACCGTCGTCGCCGCAACGTGGGACAATGCCCATGGCAACAAAACCCAGCCGGGAAGCAGCCGCCACCGCCTCCCGTATCATCAGGGCGCCGCGCCGAACCATCTACCAGGCGTTCCTCGACCCGGACGCCCTGGTCGCGTGGCTGCCGCCGGCGGGCATGGCCGGACAGGTGTTCGCATTCGACGCGCGGGAGGGCGGGACCTATCGCATGTCCCTCACCTACCTGGACCCGAACCACACGGTGCGCGGCAAGTCGTCGGTACACACTGACAGGGTTCGCGTGCGCTTCCTGACCCTGATCCCGGACGAGCGCATCGTCCAGCAGGTGGAGTTCGAGTCGACCGACCCGGCCTTTGCCGCCCCGATGACCATCACCTGGTCGATGGCCGAGGTCCCCGGCGGCACCGAGGTCAGCGTCCGTTGTGACGACGCCCCCGCCGCCATCCGGCGGGAGGACCACGAGGCAGGCTTTCAGTCGACGCTGCGGAACCTCGCGGTCTTCACCGAATCGGCGGCGCCATGACCCAGCGGCCTCGGACCCGCGGCTCTGAACCATGCGGACGGCTTCCGCAGCCTTCGACCGCCCATCGCCTTCGACCGCTCACCGCCTTCCGCGGCGTCATCCCAAGGTCGGGAGGCAGCGGATCACCCGCCGCCAAAGCACGTCCGGCCACTGCGCCCGTGCGGCCTTGGGCCAGGCCAAGCCGATCCTGTATGCCAGAATCGACGACGCGGCAGGGAGAGATCGCACCATGAGCGGCACCAGCGACGGCGATGGCGGCCACCTGATGTATAAATCCGGCATCTTCTCCGAGGGTCGGCTGCAACGCCGCCCACGGCCCGACCTCGGCCGGGTCGAGGAGCCCGCTCGGTCCATCCCGATCTTCCGCGACTGCGACGTGCTCATTGTCGGCGGTGGCCCTTCCGGCACCGCCGCGGCGATCGCCGCCGCCCGCACCGGCGCCGACGTCATCCTGCTGGAGCGGCACAACCACCTGGGCGGCCTGTCCACCGGCGGCCTGGTCATCTGGATCGACCGCATGACCGACTGGTGCGGACAGCAGGTGATCCGCGGCATCGCCAACGACCTGCTCGACCGCTTGCCGAAGGACGCCGTCGCCGGCCCGCCGCGCGGCCTGTGGGGTAGCGCCGACGAAGCCACCGCGGCCTACTGGAAAGAACGGACGGCCGCCTACCACGGCATCGTCACCTGGTCGCCCACCGTCGACCCCGAACACCTGAAGCTGGCGTCACAGGAACTGGTGCTGGAGCACAAGGTTCACCTGATATTTCACGCCTGGGGCGCCATGCCGCTGATGCGCGACGGTGCGGTCGCCGGTGTGATCTTCGAGAGCAAGGAGGGCCGTCAGGCCGTCCGGGCCGCCGTCACCGTCGACTGCACCGGAGACGGCGACATCTTCCACCGAGCTGGCGCGGCCAGCCTCTCTGACATCGACACCCGCGACATCCACCACTGCATCAACACCGCCTTCCTGTTCGGTGGCGTCGACATGCGGCGCTGGATCGACTTCAAGACGACCAGGCCCGAGGCCTTCGCCGCCTTCATGGACCGCGGTCGTGCCGCCTGCGGGGGCCTGTTCGAACGACCCTTCGTGTCCTGGCGCAATGAGGTCGCACTATTCATGGGGCCGAGGCTGGCCGGCTATTCGGCGGTGGACGTCGAGGACCTGACCGAGGTGGACATCCGGTCGCACAGGCTGATGGCGGCGCACCTCGCGGTGTATCGTGAGCACGCGCCGGGCTTCGAGGGCGCCTTCATGATGCTGTCCGCCCCGCAGACCGGAGTGCGCCATGCCCGCCGCCTGGTTGGCGTGCAGCGTGTTACTCGTGAAGACTGGCCATCGGCCGCCGCTCGGCCTGACGAGATCGGGGTGTCGCCGTCGCTGTCGCCGAAATATCCGCTGGTGTCGGTGCCGTACGGCGCTCTGGTGCCGGCCGCGCTGGACGGGCTGCTGGTCGCCGGACGGGCCGTGTCGTGCGATGCGACCAGCCACTCGTTCCTGCGCGAGGTGCCGCAATGCTGGATGACCGGGCAGGCGGCCGGCGTCGCTGCCGGTCTGGCGGCCAACACTCGGATCAACGTTCGGGATGTGCCGGTGGCTCAATTGCAGGACGCGCTGGCGCGGCAGGGGGTGCTGGTGCGGACCGCCGCCACCATGACGGCCTGAGCCCAGGCGCGTATTGCCGCCGTGACGCAGGCGCCGTCCGCTCCGCTCCAGGTCGCAGCTGGACGTCGCCGGCCCGCGGCCGTCGTTGTGCCACCGCCGGGCTGGCGCCGGTCATGGCCCCTCGACCGCCGGCACCCTCTCGCGGGCTGGCTGCTGCTGACGCGTGGTCTCCTGCCCTCGATCCGCGACCCTGTTCCCCCGCGGTCCTCTTGCCCGCGGCTCTGTTAGCCGTCATTCGCGGCGCCCTGCTTCCCCGGCTCTGGCAAATTCCGCCGGACGGATGCAGTCTGACCGGCCTAGAACGGAGGAACCGCCGCAATGACCGACCTGCCGAACCACGTCGAGATCCATGAAGAAGGTCCGCGCGAGGGCTTTCAGATTGAGCCGGGACCGATCCCCACATCGGACAAAATCCGGCTGATCGAAGCGCTGGCGGAAACCGGCCTGCACCACATCCAGGCGTGCTCGTTCGTCAACACGCGGCTGGTGCCGGGATGGGCTGACGCGGAAGCCGTCGTCGAGGGCTTCAAGGCCAAGCCCGGTGTCCACTACACGCCGCTGTTCTTCAATGGTAACGGGCTCGACCGGGCGCTGGCCTTCAAGGACAAGCTGACGCTCAACGGCTCGATTTCGCTGACCGCCTCGGAAGGCTTCACGCGCAAGAACCTGAACCGCAGCCCGTCCGAAAACATCGAGGCGATGAAGAAACACAGCGCCTTGCAGCAGTCCAAGGGCGTCCCGGTCACCCGCATCGGGGTCATGGCGGCGTTCGGCTGCAACTATCAGGGGGACATCTCGCCTGCCCAGGTGATCAGCACGCTGGAGGATGGTCTGGCGATCGCCGCCGAGACCGGAGCGGAGATCACGCTGTTCTCGCTGGCTGACACGATGGGCTGGGCGACGCCGGCCCGCATCGAGCGGGTGATCGTCGAGGTGCGCAATCGCTGGCCCGACATGACCCTGGCGCTGCATCTGCACGATACGCGTGGCCTGGCCGTGGCCAACGCGCATGCCGCGCTGAAACTTGGGGTGATCCGCTTCGACTCGACCGTGGGCGGCCTGGGTGGCTGTCCTTTCGCCGGCCAGCCGAAGGCGGCCGGAAACATCTGCACCGAGGAACTGGTGCTGTTGTGCGAGGAAATGGGCATCGAGACCGGAGTCAACCTCGATGCGCTGATCGAGGTCGGGCGTCTGGCCGAGGACATCGTTGGACACCAGTTGCCGAGCGAACTGATCCATGCAGGCAGCCTGGGCGCGTTCCGGCGCAAGGCTGCCTGATCGAGCGTCCTGGCTTCTGGAATCCCGGTGCTTGGTAGGAATGACTTCGAATTCGGCAGGTACTTGCCGACCGATGATGGCCTGACGGAGATCGACGCAGCCTCGGCCCGTCAGGCCATGCCGCACGAGCAGGCAGCCTCGCGCCTCTGCCGCGCGACCCCAGCGGATGTGGCGGCTTCAGCCGACGCGGACGAGGCGGACGAGCCAAGGCGGTCCGGCACGCGACAGGCGTGCATGGCCGATGGTGCTCTTAACGAAGTATTAGGACTGTTGCGCTAGAGCGAGGTGAGGCGGGCCGTTTGCGGCTCAATCCAACGCCATCACCGCGGGCGCTCGATCGTCACATGCCACAAACAGATCCGACAGCCGCTCATCGTTTCGATCATGGAGGTCAACACCGGGGAGACGGCGGCACCCGCCGGGAGGCTCTGGCATCGTTGATCCGGACCATCGGGCGGGCGATCGCCGATCGTCTCCCCAGCCTCAGGACCGAATCGCTGCTGCCGGAGTTGGCTGCCATCGGTTGCTTCCTGATCCTGCCCTGGATCGGGATCGTGGCAGCGTTGCATCACGAATACTATGCTGCCCGGGCCGCGGCGGTGCGCTCCACCGGCAATCTGGCCCAGGCACTGGAGGAAAGCACACGCCGCACCATCGGCCAGATCGACTACATTCTGTTGAGCGCGCGTGCGTTCCGGACCGCAAAAAGTGACCGCTTCGACTTTCACGACTGGGCAAGAAACCAGACATTTGCGGACAAGATGACTGCCCAGATCTCCATGACGGATCCCGCTGGCCTGGTCATCGCCAGTACTATCCAACTCGTCCCGGGCGTCAACATTGCTGACCGCGCGCATTTTCAGGCGCAGCTCGATCCGACGCATGACGATCTGTACATCAGCCGACCGGTAACCGGTCGCGTCAGCGGGCTCCAGACCATACAGTTCAGCCGCAAGCTGCTGGACCGGGACGGCGCGTTCGCCGGAGTCGTCGTGTTTTCCCTCGGAAGTTTCGAACTCGCGCGCTTCTATGAATCGCTCGGCCTCGGCGATGGCTTTGTGTCGATCCTGTCAAGCGATGGCACCATCCTGGCACACGGCCCCTGGATCCCCGGGCTGACCGGCACCAACATCAGGGATCAAAGTGGCTTCGACGATATGCTGAACCACTCCATTGGGTCGATCGCGCTTGGCGGCACGCCGAGGCGGGCTGCTCAGATCGCCAGTTTTCGGCGGCTGCAGGACTATCCGCTCGTCGTGATGGTAGGCTTCGACACCAATACGGTGTTTGGCTCGTACCGGGCGCTGCGGGCCAATGCCTTGCTGAGCGGGGCAGCGATCACTCTCGTGGTCGGCCTCATCGGCCTGCTATGGCTCCGGCAAAAATGCCGCAGTCTGCTGTCGCGCCGCGCCCTGAATGTCACGCTCGACACAATCAGCCAGGGGATCCTGATGGTCGATGCGCGCGGAGGGATCTCGGTGATCAATCCGCCGGTGCTGGACCTGTTGGCGTTGCCAAATGAGCTGCCGGAGGCGGCGTTGAAATATGTTGTGGCCCGTGCGACTGAACTGATCCCGGCGGCGGGAGGTGATCCCGCGGTTTGCGGCATGAGCGGGCCAGGCAGCGGTTCGGCCCGGGACGGCCGGCTCGAAACCGCTCTCGAGAACGGCACGATCATCGATGTGTGCACCCATGTGCTGCCGGAGGGTGGCTTCGTGCAAACTTATACCGATGTAACGGAACAGCGCATGGCCCATGCGCAGGTGGAGCATCTAGCGCATCACGACGGCCTGACGGGGCTGGCTAATCGTGTCGAACTGCGGCAGCGGATCTCGGAGATCGTCGGCGCCGACCGCTCCGAGGGCACCTTCGACGCCTTGATCATGATCGACCTGGACGGCTTCAAAGGGGTCAACGACACCCTCGGCCACGATGCCGGCGATCAGGTGCTGATCGAGGTCAGCCGGCGTATCAAGTCGCTGGTTCGGGCGACGGACGTGGCGGCCCGCTTCGGTGGCGACGAATTCGCCATCCTGGCGACCGGGTTGCGCCAGTGCGAGGACGTGGTACCGCTCGTCGAACGGATCTTGCGGCGGTTGGGCGATCCCGTGCAGATGAAAAGCCAGCAGGTCCGTGTCGGAGCGAGCCTCGGCATCGCCTTCCACCCGCAGGACGGGCAGGACATCGATACACTGTTCAAGCATGCCGACATAGCCCTCTATAGTGCCAAGGCCGCCGGACGCGGCACGTATCGCTGCTTCGATCAGCAGCTGACCCTGGCGATGACGGAACGCCGCGCGCTGGAGAGTGACTTGCGCCGCGCGCTCGACGGCGACGCGCTGGAGGTCTACTTCCAGCCGAAATTCAGTTCGAAGTCATTGCAGATCGTTGGGTTCGAAGCCCTGGCCCGGTGGCGCCATCCCACCCGTGGCTGGATCTGTCCCGGCGTCTTCATCCGCATCGCGGAAGACTGCGGACTGATCAACCGGCTTGGCCAGAAGATCCTCGAGCGTGCCTGCCAGGGTGTCGCGACTTGGGAGCCGCGGCTGCCGGTCGCCGTCAACGTGTCTGTCATGCAACTGCATGACGACGGGCTGAAGGATCATATTGCCGCTGTCCTGGAACAGACAGGTCTGCAGCCGGAGCATCTTGAGATCGAGGTGACTGAAAGTGTGCTGGCGGACGATTCGCAGACCGTCCTCGGGAACCTGCAGGCCATCAAGGCGATGGGGATTCCGATCACGCTGGATGATTTCGGCACCGGTTATTCAAGTCTCAGCTATCTGCGCCGTTTCCCATTCGACAAGATCAAGATCGACAAGTCGTTCGTCCAGGGTCAGACCGAAGATCCGGGCGTTCGGGTGATCCTCGAGGCGATCCTCGGCATGTGCCACAATCTAGGTCTGCATACAGTCGGTGAGGGGGTGGAGACCGAGGGACAACGGGAGATGCTGCGTGCTGGCGGGTGCTCCGAACTGCAGGGCTACCTGCTGGGACGGCCAATGCCCGGCAACCATGTCCAGGATTTCATTCGCGCCGGCGGATATCTGCCGGACATTGCCGGCGCGCCGGCCGAGGAGCGGCAGGCAGCCCAGGCGATGTCGTTATGATCCGGGTTCGGACCGCTTCGGTTGGTGGCACGTGGATCCGGGCGATGCCGGATGCGATTGCCGCGCGGTAAAGCAGCGGCGGCGCGTCTGCATGCCGCTGCCAGGACCCTCCTTCGAACTGTCGGTGTTTTGTGGCGTCCTGGCCCGGGCTTGCCCCCGCCTTCACCGCCTTCACCGCCTTCACCGCCTGCACCGTGCAGGCCGGGGACCGCCAGGATGACGATAATGACGTCCTGGTATCCTGATGAACCGCTCACCAGCCGCGGCGAACCGGCCCTCAGGCTACGATTCGCTCCTTCGCGGTGACGGCCCAGTCATGATTGTGCACCAGGCCATCATCATGACGTTCATGCGCCTGCACCGTGTCAGCGCGCCCGTCGTGGAACTGCGCGGCCTCGGTCGAACCGGCGAGCGCCGTTGTCGAGGACTTCCCGCCGGAAATCGCCATCGCCACCGCGTCGAAGTAGCCGACGCCGACTTCGCGCTGATGCCGGGTCGCGGTATAGCCGTCCTGCTCCGCCGCGAACTCGGCTTGCTGCAACTCGCTGTAGGCCGCCATGCCGCGCTCCTTGTAGCCGCGCGCGAGATTGAACATCGACAGGTTCAGACTGTGGAACCCGGCCAGTGTCACGAACTGGAAGCGGTAGCCCATCTTCGCAATCTCTCGCTGGAACGCGGCGATCTCCTTCGCCGGGAGCTTTTTCTGCCAGTTGAAGCTCGGCGAGCAGTTGTACGCCAGCATCTTGCCGGGGAACTGCCTGTGGATCTCGTTGGCAAACCGCTCCGCTTCCTTCAGGTCGGGCTCGCTGGTCTCCCACCACAGCAGGTCGGAGTAGGGGGCATAGGCCAGCCCCCGGGCGATCGCATAGTCGTTGCCGACACCCGGCTTGATGCGGAAGAAACCCTCGGCGGTGCGATCGTTGGAGATGAACGGACGGTCGCGCTCATCGACGTCCGAGGTCAGCAACTGTGCCGACTGCGCGTCCGTGCGACACAGGAGGACGGTGCTCACGCCTTCCACGTCAGCCGCCAGGCGCGCGGCATTCAGGGTGCGGACGTGCTGCGCGATCGGCACCAGCACCTTGCCGCCAAGATGACCGCACTTCTTCTCGGACGCCAGCTGGTCCTCGAAATGCACGCCCGCGGCGCCGGCCTCGATCATCGCCTTCATCAGCTCGTAGGCATTCAGCGGGCCGCCGAAGCCGGCTTCCGCGTCGGCGATGACCGGCGCCATCCAGTAGGTGCCATCCTTGCCACCTTCGGACTGCGCGATCTGGTCGCAACGGCGCAGGGCGTTGTTGATCCGGCGCACCACGTTCGGCACGGCGTCGACCGGATACAGCGACTGGTCGGGATACATCTGTCCCGCCGTGTTGGCGTCGCCGGCAACCTGCCAGCCGGACAGGTAGATCGCCTTCAATCCGGCTTTGACCTGCTGCACCGCC
>DASWON010000041.1:0-6575 GCA_036398735.1 Rhodopila sp. | reverse complement strand
GTGCTTTCGCGCCTGCGCTTATACCTTGGCGCGATGTGGAACAGTTGCATACGCCGCCGCGTTGTACTGGGCGTCGGCACGATGGCCATTCTTGGCCCGACGGGAGCGCCCGCTGTGCAGCCCGACCCGGCCGGCTCGTTGCCGCAGGCCGGCGACCTGCTCGTCCACCAGACGCACCCGCAAGCCGGGGCTGTCATCGATCCGAACGAACTCGCGGCCGGAACACCACCGGTACTCGCATGGGCGATGGAGCCCAACAGCGGCATCGTCAGAAACCACCTGCATTTCGGCCTGATCGTGCTTCTCCGCCTGAGTGCCGACGACCTGACCGAGGCTGAAACCAGGTTTGCGGCCGACGGTATCGTCGCCTTCTCCGCGATCTGCACCCATGCCGGCTGCGTGGTGTCAGGATGGAGGCCGGCGGAAAGCCGCCTGTTCTGTCCATGCCACGGCTCGGTATACGACCCCGCCGACGGCGGCCGGGTCGTCGCGGGCCCCGCTCCGCGGCCGCTTCCGACGCTGAAGCTGCGGATCGATGACGGGAAACTGTCGGTTGCCTCGGGATTCAGCGCTCGGATCGGCAGCAGCACTGGCCGCACGGACTGACCCCGGCGGCACGATCCACCGGCGGCGCCTAGGCCAACCCGAAATAGGCCTTGTGCAGGCTGTCGTCCGCTTCAAGCTCCGCCACGCTGCCCTCGAACCGGATCCGGCCGCCTTCCAGCGTGAACACCCGGTCCGCCAGGTCCAGGAATGCGATGTTCTGTTCCGCGATCAGCATCGCCAGACCAGCCTCCCTGAACCGGCTGAGCACCTCGATCACCTGGCCGACGAACAGCGGCGACAGGCCGGCCGACGGCTCATCCATCACCAGCAGCCGCGGCGAGGAGGCCAGTGCCTTGGCGATCCCCAGCATCTTGCGCTGACCGCCGGAGAGAGCACCGGCCAACGTGCTGCGTCGCGAAGCCAGGTAGGGGAAGTAGCCGAACAACTCATCCATGCGGCGCTTCAGAGCGGCCTTCTCGATGAACTGGCCGCCGACGCGCAGGTTCTCTTCGATCGACAGGCCTGCGAAGACGCCGATCTCCGACATGTATGCCATGCCGCGACGGACCCGCTTGTCGGTGCGCCACGTGGTTACATCGTCGGGATCGAGCCTCACTGTGCCTCGCCACGCCGGCAACAGGCCGACGATGACTTTCAGCAGGGTTGTCTTGCCCGCGCCGTTCGCGCCGAGCAGGACGACGCTTTCCTTTTCGTTCACGTCCAGGCCGGCACCCCAGAGCACCTGGACCCTGCCATACCCAGCCTCGATGCCGGTTGCGCGCATGACGGAGGTCATCAGGCGGAACCCCGGCGTTGCTGATCCGGTCGGTCGAGCAAGCACAGCCAGCCTCCGATCGATTGGTTCCGAACGCGTGGCCCGCGACGCCGCGGTTCGGCGATACGCTGCGCGGGCCGGCCGTGATGAAGCGGTCCCTGCCCCGCGCTAGCCATGATGGCCGCCACCGAGGAACACCCGGATGACTTCGGGGTCGCGCGTCGCGTCGGCCAATGTTCCGCCAAAGAACTCTTTTCCGGCGGCCATCACCACCACGCGATCCGTCACCTTGTCGATAAACCCCATCAGGTGCTCCACCACCAGCAGCGCCATCCCGCTATCTGCCAACACCCGCAGGCGGTCCGCCATGCGCGACAATTCGGCCGGATTGAGCCCGGCGGCGAGTTCGTCCACCAGCAGCAGTTTCGGCTCCGTCGCCATGGCCCGCGCCAGGTCGAGCGTCTTCTGTTGCGCGCTGTTCAGTTCCGCTGCCGGCCGTTGCGCGTAACGATCCAGTTCCAGTTGCGCGAGCAGCGCGTCGATATCGAAGCCGGGCTTCGGATCGCCGTAATGCGCCGCGACCTCGACGTTCTCCCGCACCGTCAGCGACAGGAACGGCCGCGGCGACTGGAAGGTGCGGTTGATCCCCGCCTTGACCAGCTTGTGCGACTTCTCCCCGACGATGGAGCGGCCGTCATAGGTGATCGAACCGCCATCTGCCTCATACAGACCGCAGATCACGTTGATGCAGGTCGTCTTGCCGGAACCGTTCGGCCCGACGAGGCCCAAAACCTCGCCCGGGTTCAAATGGAAACTGACGCCGTCGAGCGCCTTGAAGCCCCCGAAGCGTTTGACCACAGCGTCGACGTTGAGCAGCGGCTCAGGGGACACGGATGCCTCGGCTGGTCAGCAGGGAAACGAGGCCGTTCGGCAGGAACAACACCAGCAGCACGATCAGCGCGCCGTAGGTGAACTGGAAATACTGCGGCACGGCGATGCCGATGACGTTGTAGATACCGTACAGGATGAACACCCCCAGCAGCGGGCCGCACAGAGTGGTCGCACCACCAAACAGCAGAAAGACCGTCGAGAAGATCGACACGCTGAGGTCGAAGGCGGTGTCGGGGTAGAAGACCGAGATGTGCCAGGCGAACACGCCGCCGACCAGGCCGGCGATCAGCGCGGACAGCAACCAGGCGATGGTGCGGCCGCGGACCACGGATACCCCGGCCATCGCGGCGCTGACCGAGTCGTCGCGGATCGCCTGCAACGACATGCCGAAGCGTGAATTGCGCAGCCAGACCACCAGCAGCAGCGTGCCGGCCAGGATCGCCAGAGCGGTGTAATAGGAGAAGGCGGGCGCAAACACGTCCGACAAGGAGACGCCATACGGCCCTTTGGTGACGGATTCGAGATCTGGATTGGCGACAATCTCGTAAACCGCCTGGGCGGCGGCCATGCTGGCGATGGCGAAATAGGCGCCGGACAGCCGCAGCAACGGCAGCAGGATCACCGCGAGGATCAGCGCGGCGGCGGCCGCGGCAGCCATTCCGATCACCGCTGGCGCGTGCAAATGCATCACCACGAGCGAGAACCCGTAGGCCCCTGCCCCGTAGAATCCGACATAGCCGAACGGAAGATAGCCGGTGAAGCCGTAGATGATGTTCAAGCCCTGCGCCAAAGCCAGGAACACCACGAAATTGAATAGCATCAGTTCGTTCGAGTAGACGCCACGCGCGACACCCATGCCGATCACCACCACCGCGGCGATGCAGGTGTCCGGCACAACGCGTTTGATCAGCCGGCTGCGGGCCTCGGCCGCGGTATCAGGCACGCCGCACCTTCCTTCCCAGGATCCCTTCGGGCCGGACCAGAAGCACGGCGATCAGCAAAAGATTTGGCAACAGATTGGCCCAGGAGCTGAGGTAGGTCTGCATCAGCATCAACGACACGCCGTAGATGATCCCGCCCAGCAAGGTACCGAGGGGATTGCCAAGCGTGCCGACGACAATGACGGCAAACGCGGTGATGTTGATGGCAACGCCCATGTTGGGCGTGATGCTGCCCAGGATGAAGGGTGCGAACACCCCGGCTACTCCGGCCAGCGCGATGCTGATGCCGAATGCCACCGCAGACACGAAATTGACGTCGATCCCCGTCGCCAGTGCCTCATCCCGGCTGACCATCACCGCTCGGGTCAGCGTACCGAGACGGGTGCGATACAAATAGAGATACACCAGCAGGACAGCCACCGCGCTGGCCGCGGCACTGAAGATCCAGGCTTTCGGCAGCCGCGTGCCGAGCAGGATAACCGGGCCAACACCCAGCAGGCGCGGCGGCAGCGAACGCTCCGTAGCGCCGAGGCCTATCGTGGTGACCGCTTCAATCATCTGCGAGAGGCCGAAGAACAGGATCAGCGACAGCATCTCGGAATCGCGCGAGCGCAGCAGACGCGGAACCACCAGATAGTACACCGGCAGGCCGACCACCACGAAGACGACGACCACCAGGCCGGCTGCCAGCAGCGGATGCAGGCCGAAGCTGGTGAACAGCCACCAGGCCGCGATGCCGCCCAGCATCAGGAAGTCGCCGTGCGCGAGGTTGACGATGCGCATGACACCAAACACCAGGTTCAGGCCAAGGCCGACCAGGGTGTAGTAGAGGCCGAACACCACGCCGGCGACGATGGCGCCAGTCAGCATGTAGCGGGCGTCGCCTTCGTGCGTTGGATTGCGGCCGACGTCCGCTGCCACGATCGCGCCGACGGCTCGGCCCCCGCGGGAAATCCCTTGGAATACCGGAACGATACGAACGCGTCGACGTTGCCTTGAAGGTCGTGGACGCCTGCAGCCGGCTGGATCAGCCGGCTGCAGGCGCGGCCGCGATCCAGCGCGGTGCCGACGGATCCGGCGACGTGACGGGCTGTTGCGCCGGGTCGCAACCGAGTTGCCGCTGGCCCGACGACGATACGCTGAAGCAAACGCATCACTTCCCCAGAATCGCCTTGGCCTTGGCGAGATCGGGCGGATAAACCGCGACGAGATCCAGTTCGTCCTTGCCCTTGGGGCGCAGTTGCCCGAGCGGCGTCACTTCGCCGATCTGAGCGCCGTCCTTGCGCAGCTCGAAGGTGGAATCGAGAGTCTTCAACTTGCCGGAGAGACCAAAGACGGCATCGTGGATGTCCATCTGATCCAGGCTCTTGGTGGTGGCCAGTGTCCGGTCGATCACCAAACCGGTCATGTAGCCGTAGATCGCGTTGGCACCGAATGCGACGCCCGAGCCCGGCGGGTATTTTTTCAGCCACGCGTCATGGAACTCGGTCAGGGTCATGCCGAAATTCGGCGTATATTCATAGTTCGAGGCCGGAACGTAGCTGAAGATGTTGGTCATCGCCGAAACGCCGACGTTCTTCTCAATCTCTTCCTTTTCAGTGCCGGCGTAGATCGTGAAGACGAAGCGGAATTGGTTGCCACTGTCCTGCAGGTTGCGCAGGAACGCGATATCGTTGCCGACGTAGCCAAGCTCCAGCACGGCATCCGGATTGAGCGCCGCGATGTTGTTGATCAGCACGGTGTAGTTGGATGTGCTGGTCGGCACCCCCTGGTAGTAGACGACCTTGACCTTGCCGTCCCGCTCGAAGAAGCCCTTGAGAGCGGCGGCCTGCGTGCCGGTGAAGTCGTTTGTGGAATACAGGATCGCGACCGTCTTGATGCCCTGCTTCGCTCCCTCATCATTCAGGTAGTCGGAGATGTAGTGCGGCCAGATGGTGGAGACCGGGTCGGCCATCAGCGCGATGTAGGGGTTGTCGTCGGTGAAGAACGCTGACCCGGTCCCGGAGACGTCGAACAGGAACTGCTTGTGCTCCTTGGCGATCGGGACCCCGACAGATGTCAATACGGAGCCCGAGTCGGCAACGAGGAGGTCGACATGGTCCTGGGTGATCAACTGGTTGTACAGCGTCGCGGCGGTCGCCGTGCTGCTCTGGTCGTCATAGGCGATCAGCTTGATCGGGATCTTTTTCCCGAACGGCTTCACCTCGGCGCCACCGCCGGCATTGACCTGATCCACCCATAGTTTGAAGCCATCGAACACCGGCATCGAGATGCTGGCATAGGGGCCGGAACTGGCGTACAGCGCGCCGATCTTAATCTCGCTGGGTGCGGCTGGCTGGGCGTTCGCCGAACCAATGGCCGCGGTACCAACGGCGGCACACAGCAAGCCAAGTGCCAGAGCCTTGGACGTCATCCATATCCCCCTTCGGGTCCTGCCGAAACGATCGAGCTCGTCTGGCATGACAATTGTCTATTCCGCTGTAGCAGCCAGCCGATTGCGCAACAAGCCGCGGCCGCATGTGATACACGCCCCCTACCCCTGTCAATCACCGCGCCGACGGCTCTGGACCACCGGCCGATTTTGCCGCACGCTGCGGCTTTACGGGATCAGTCGAGGACACGGCGCATGACCCATCGTCCGACCGTCTACGGCACACGGCACGCAGTTTCGGCCGGCCACTATCTGGCGGCATCCGCCGGCTTTTCGATTCTGGAGGCCGGCGGCAACGCGATCGATGCCGGCGTCGCGGCAGGCATCGCACTCGGGGTGCTGCAACCCGATTTGGTGAATTTCGCCGGTGTGGCGCCAATTCTGATCCGGCTGGCGGATGGCACGCTCGAGAGCATTGCCGGCCTCGGCTGGTGGCCGAAGACGCTTCCCGCCGACCTGTTCATAAAGGAGCACGGCGGGAAGATCCCCGACGGCGTGCTGCGGACAGTGGTGCCGGCCGCGCCCGACGCCTGGATCACCGCACTGCGCCGGCACGGTACGATGCGGTTCGCTGACGTGGCCGCGTCCGCCATCCGGTTCGCCGCCGAGGGGTTTTCCGTGTATCCGCTGCTGGAGCGCTCGATCGGCGCGCATGCGGACGAGTATCGGCGCTGGGCGTCCAACACCGCAGTGTACCTGCCAAACGGCCGGGTGCCAAAGACCGGCGAGAAATTCGTGCAGACCGACCTCGCGCGGACGATCCAGTTCATGGCCGATCAGGATCTCGCCGCCGGTCCGGACCGGCTGGCAGGGCTGGAGGCCGCGCACCATGCCTTCTATCGCGGTGACATAGCCCGGTCGATCGTGCGCTTTCAGGAGCAGGAGGGCGGTTACCTGTCGATGTCCTACATGGCCGAATACAGCTCCGCGATCGAGCCGGTGGTGCGTCGGTCCTGGCGGGGACACGAACTTGTCACCTGCGGCCCGTGGT
>DASWON010000040.1:0-3277 GCA_036398735.1 Rhodopila sp. | reverse complement strand
AACCCATCGCCGAGTTCGTCATAGAGCGAGCGCTCCGCCAACCATGCATGGGGAAGCCGGCGGCCGACCAGATCGACGGGACCGTCAACGATCGGCGACTGCTGGATGCGGACGTCCAGGACCAGATCGAGAGCATGGAACTCAGCGCGTTTCGTTGCCTGGATCCGCTCGCCGGCAATCGCCCGGGCACCTTGCCCGATCTGGCCGGCGGTGTCGAGGTCGGTGGCGAACAGCTCAGGCGAGGTGACGGCCATGTTCGCGGTCGCCTCCCGCACCACCCGCTCCTGGAGCGGGCGCCGTTCGTCTTCATAGCTGTCCAGCAATGCCGGGCCGCCCCAGCCGGCGAGCACCGCCGCGAGTTTCCAACCGAGGTCGACCGCGTCGCCAATGCCAGTGTTGAGCCCATGGCCACCGAACGGCGGATTCAGGTGTGCGGCGTCGCCGGCCAGGAATACCCGCCCACTGCGCATCCGATTGACCACCTGCATCCGCGCTGTCCACGGATCGGTGGACAACACCACCGCGTCGGTAGTCGTCCCGGCCGCCGCATCGATCAGCTGTTTCGCGTCGCGTTCACCGGTTACCGGGTCCACTCCGAACGCGATCATCCACCAGGTGTCGTCAGGCACGATCGGGCCGAGGAGCGCCGGCGCCTGGGCGTTGATGACCCAGTACTGCACCGCCGGGCCGTGCCGCACCTGCTGCGACAGCCCCGGCGCCCGAAAAACGATGCCGAAGTTCGGCCGCAACGCCTGCTCGCCGGCATAGTCGACACCGATGCGGTCCCGCACCGTGCTGCGCGGTCCATCACAACCGATCACGTATTCGGCGGTCAGCGTGGATACGGCGCCGTCGCCGTCGAGGACGCGGATCTGAACGCCGTCCTCGACCTGCATCAGATCCGTGACGGTCCGCCCGACGGCCAGAGTGCAGGTGGGAAGGTCACGCACGGTGTCACGCAGAAGCTCTTCCAATACATACTGCGGCGCCTGCTGGCCAAGCTCCGGAAACCGGTCCCCGTCGGCCACAAGCCCCAAGACGCCGGAGAACCGGGACAACTCCCAGCCCGTCAGCGACGTACAGAAAACGACGTCCTGCGACCAACTGGTCGCCAGCGGGGCTCGCCGGCGCAACTCGTCGGCCAGCCCCCAACGCCGCAGATGTTCCATCGACCGCACATTGATCGTTTTACAGCGTGGCCGGGCATGCGACACGCCAACCCTCGGCTCGACGACTAGGACCCGTACTCCGCGACGGCCGAGCTCTACCGCCGCAGCAAGCCCGACCGGCCCGCCACCGGCAATGACGACCTGGAAATCCGGCATCGACTCACCTAGCTCCGCCGGCCAGCCACGTGCACTCCTCGACGAAAGCCAACTGGCGCAGGTGCAAGGCGTGCCCGAGAACGTGGTGGTCGATACTGTGACCGACGCCGCGCGCGATCGATGCATCGACGAACGGCGAGCTGGTCAACAGCTTAGCGAACTGCGCCACATTCTCCGGCGTGCTGTCCCACAGCGCGTCGAACTCCGCGAGCGCGTTGTGTACCGGGACATCGACGCGAGGTGCCAACCCGGGAAGGATGTCCGTAGCCCACTGCGGCGCCGCGATCAATTCTCGCACCGGCGTCGGTGCGTAGGAACGGTGCGCCTGCTCGACACCGTCAGCGGTGAACGAGCCCGCCGGACCGAACATCACCATGTCCCGTTGGTCGTACGGCAGATCGATCGTCTCGTCGGGCGGCAGCGCGGCAAGCGCTTCGGCCGCTCCGCCCCGGCGGATCGCCGCGCCCATGCCCGTCACCGACGCGCCGATGAGCCGGAACGCGGGCTTGGCTCCAGCGATCATCAAAGCGATCATGCCGCCGATCGAATGACCGACCAGCACGACCGGCGAATCCCCGGCCAACTGCACGATCGCCGACGCCAGCAACTCCGCATGGCGGGCGAACGTGTTCTCGGCCGGCACCAGCGCACTACTGCCGCCATAACCGGGCCGATCGAAACTGACCACCCGGTAGCCGCCGGCCGCTACGACGTCCATGAACGAACCGCGTCCGGATCCATCGACGTCGAAGTAGCGGGCCGTATAGGTGCCCCCGTGCAGCGCCACGATCAGCGGCTTACCGGCCGTCGATTCGCCGGCGCTGAGCGCCGTGATGATCACGCCATCGACATCAAGGTTCACCGGACTCAGGTCTCGCAGCATCAAAGCTCCTCAGGCTGTTCGAAAAGACCGCGTCACCGCGGTGGCGCGACAAATTGGTGACGCATCTCCCCGATCCCCTCGACCCAGGTGACCAGCTCATCGCCGATCTCCAGCAACTCCGGCGGCTTACGCGCCCAGCCGATCCCGCTGGGCGTACCCGTAAAGATGAGGTCACCGGGCAGCAGCGGGAGGATGCCGGACAGGAATTCCACCAGCTGGGGAATCGAGAAGATCATGTCTGCCGTACGGGCCTTCTGCATCTGCCGCCCGTTGACCAGACACCCGAGTTCAAGATCTGCCGGGTCGGTGAACTCGTCCAGGGTCACCACCGCGGGGCCGATCGGGGCGAAACCGCGATAGGACTTGCCCATGTTGTACTGCTGAGGCGGCGGCCCGGACGTCTGCATCTCCCGCTCCGACAGGTCCTGACCGGCAGTGAATCCTGCGATGTAGTCCCAGGCTTGGCCGGCCGGCACGTACTCGGCGCGGCGTCCGATGACCGCGACCAGTTCCGTCTCGAAGTCCACCGAGCCGGTCGGGCGAATGATGGTTCCTGCCGGGCCGGTCACCGAAGCGGGGAACTTCGTGAACACCATCGGCCGCTCCGGCAAGGTTAGCCCGGCTTCGGCGGCGTGATCTCGATAGTTCAGGCCGATCCCGAAAACCTGCGACGGCCGCGGCACGGGAGGCCCCAGCCGGGACATCTCGATCTCAGCCGTCGCCGGACCGTCGAAGCCGCGAGCCCACAAGGAGAACTCAGCCCAGCGCTCGTACACACCCTGCACGTCAGAGACGAAGCGGCCGTCGCTGGCTTGCTCAACATCAACGGCTCCATCGCCTACCGAGAGGCTGAGCCGTCCAGCCTGGTTATAGATACGCACGGTTCAGCCCTCAGATCAGGTTTCCAGCGTGTGTCTTCGGTATTCCGTCAAGGTAGCCGCTATATGTGATAACAGCAATAGACGCGACTTCGTTCTGTACTCTGCGTGCCTCGCCAACTCGAACCTCTCTCGTACAGTGCCTGCTTGGTCCACTCGAAGGAATGGGTCAGACGCGCGGGTTCGTCGTG
>DASWON010000039.1:0-8000 GCA_036398735.1 Rhodopila sp. | reverse complement strand
CGAAGTTTTCCCCCTGGCGGAGTTTTCCCCCTGGCGGAGTTTTCCCCCTGGCGGAGTTTTCCCCCTGGCGGAGCCTTCCCCTGGCGGAGTTTCCCCGTGGTGGAGCCTTCCCCTGGCGAAGTTTCCCCCTGGCGGAAATTCCTGCTCGACATGCCATTGGCGGCTCGGAGGGGTGACATCTCGCTTGTCCGACGTCGGTGGTCCGGCAGTGACCGCGGGGTCAAGATCAGACTTTCGCCACTGCGGCGACGGCGCCGACGCATCCCGATTGAGACCGGACAGCCGCATTGTTGGCTCTTCGGCGTCTGCTGTCTCATTGCTTTCGTGCGCCGCCGCCATGCCGCCCCGCGTGCCTGCCGTTCATCGCCAACGCTGACTGGGATACGATCGGTAGGAGATGCGCCGAAGTGCGGCGACGGCGGCGGCCCGTGTGGCGCGGCGGGTCAGACGGTCACCTGCCAGAACATCGGGAACGCCGATACGATCATGTCCTTCAGCCGCTTGCGATAGCCGGCCGGGCGCGCGAACTGGCCCCACATGACCGAGGGCGTCAGACGGTAGGCGGCAGTCTGAATCTGATCCGCGATGGTCCGGCGCGCGGCGGCGTCGCGGGCATCGGCAAAATCCTCCAGCAGCCTCATCATTGCCGCATCGCAACTCCAGCCCGGATAGTCGGCGCAATTGTTCGCGACATAGAAATGGGTCAGCGGCGATTCCATGTCGATGCCGTTGGAGTAGACCGGGAACAGGCTCCATCCGTCCCGCTTGGCCCGGCGCGCCAGCACCGTGCCCCAGTCCATCACCTGCGGCTCCACGGTGAAGCCGGCCGCCTTCATGTGATCCGCCAGCACATCGCCCGCGGTCTGCGAGATCGATGCCCCGACCTGCAACATGATCACCGGCTCGCCGCGGTAGCTGGTGCGGCCCAGCGCCTGCCGCGCGCCTTCGATCGAGAACCGCGCAGCATCGACCCCCGCGCCGCTCTCCAGTGGTGCGCCGCACATCCAGAACGACGGGCAGGTCTTCATCCGGTAGCGGTCGGGGATGCCGATCGCCTGCATGATCTCATCCTGGTCCACCAGTTGCCACAGCACGCGGCGAACCTCGGGATCGGCGAACGGTCCGTTCGCATGATTGAGCCGGAAGTTGCCCTGGAACATGTCGACACCGGACAGACGCATCACCGACAGGTCGCGGTCGGCCTCCAGCTTGCCCAGCCAGTCGAACGGCAGGTACTGCATGTAGTCGATCTCGCCGGCGATCAGCGCCGCGGCGCTGGTGCTGTCGTCCTGGATCGTCTTCAGCACCAATTCATCTATCAGCACCTTCTTGCCGCCGGAAACGAAGTCCGCCGGTTCGGCCCGCGGCACGTAGCGCTCGTTACGGCTAAGCACCATGACATCGCCGCTGCGCCAGCGCGCGGCATCGAAGACGAACGGTCCCGAGCCCACGATTTCCTTGATGCGGTCGCCGCGCGCCGCCGGCAGGATCCGCTGGGGCATGATGAACGGCACGGCGGCGTTCGGTTTGCCCAGCACGTCGAGCAGCAGCGGGAACGGTCTTTTCAGTTTGATAATGAAACTGTCTGGCGTCGTCGCCGTCATCGTATCGGTCGCGGCGAGCAGCATGCGGCCGAGGCTGTCGAGCGGCGCCCAGCGGCGCAATGAAGCAACGCAGTCCGCGGCTGTGACAGGCGCACCGTCATGGAACGCGAGACCCGGGCGGAGGGTGAAATCCCAGGCCAGCTGATCCGGCGACGTCCGGAAAGTGTCGACCATCTGCGGATGGACCACGCCTTTGGAGTCCATTGAAAACAATGTGTCGAACACGTGATATCCGAAGGTGCGCGAGATCGCCGCCGTCGTCTGGTGCGGATCGAGGATCACGACCTCCGATTCCAGAACCGCCGTCACCATACGGGTTGCGGCACCGGACTGGGCCCGAACCTCGGCCTGCGCCCGGCCTGGCGCCTGGGCGGACAGCGCCGCGGCCGCGCCGAACATCAGTGCACGCCGGTTCAGCCGGTCCCCGATCATCAGGCGAATCCCCTGGCTCGTGTTGGCACGATGGCCGCTGCGGGGCAGCGACCGCTGGTTCGTATGGGCACGATGCCTGCCGTGTCGCGGCCTCGGCAACGGCCCGCGACAGCGTCCGGGACCGCGGCAGGCCTGTCAACAATCGGCTCCGGCCGCTGCGTGGCGCCTGACGGTACGCCGCCCATGACAACCGCCCATGACAAATGAAGATCGCGACACCCGCGTCTGGCCGGCCAGACCGAGCGGGCGACTGTATGCACACGGGCAAATCAGTCGCTGCCGCACCATGGAATATGCAGTATCATGCAACCTTTCGCCGTGGGCATACTGGTAGTTGCAGCGCCGGGTTTGTGGCGGACCCGAGCGGCCGGCGTCATGCCGGCATGCGTTAGTTTCGCACGGGTGGTCCGCTCATCGGGCGCGCTTCGCGCGGCATGACGCAGCGCCGCACGGCAATCCCGCGGGTGCGCCCGATACAGATGACATTGCGGCATCGCCTGACCGGCCGCCCGACGCGGCGGCGGCAGACATGCCTGTCACGGCGAGCACCTTTTACGCTGCGTATCCACAGACGCGCATTGCCCCGCTCTGGCCAAGGCATGGCAAACCGGGTACAGGACGATGCCTGCCGAGGCTGGTTTACAATGCCCAGGCTTCGACGAGGGGGAGACCACCGACAATGAATGGCGCCGAAAGCCTGGTGCATTCGCTGCTGAAGAGCGGCGTGACGACGTGTTTTTCAAATCCAGGCACATCCGAGATGCATTTCGTCGCGGCACTCGACCGCGTACCCGGGATGCATTGCGTGCTGGGCCTGTTCGAGGGCGTGGTGACCGGCGCCGCCGACGGCTACGCACGCATGGCGGGCAAGCCAGCCGCGACGTTGCTGCATTGCGGACCCGGTCTGGCCAACGGACTGGCGAACCTGCACAACGCGCGCCGGGCAGCGACGCCGATCGTCAACATTGTCGGCGATCAGGCGACCTATCACCGGCCGCTCGACTCGCCGCTGACCGCAGACACCGAGGGCTGGGCACGCGGCGTTTCCGGATGGGTGCGGACGTCGATGGATGTCCGCACGGTCGGCGCCGATGCCGCCGCCGCGGTGCAGGCCTCGATGATGGCGCCGGGTCAGGTCGCGACGCTGATCCTGCCATCCGACACGTCCTGGAACGAGGGCGGCATCGTGGCCGATGCGCTGCCCGTACTGCCGACGGCGCCGTCTGCGCCGAACCAGATCGACGAGGCAGCGGATGTACTGCGTCGCGGAGGCACCGGGGTCGTGCTGCTGCTGGGCGGGGTCGCGCTGGACGGGGAAGGGTTGGCGCTGGCGCACCGCATCCAGGCGGCGACCGGCTGCCGCGTGATCGCACAGGGCTCCAACGCCCGCATGGCGCGTGGCCAGGGCCGGCTCGCTGTCGAACGCGTGCCCTATGTCGTCGACGTCGCGGTCAAGGCGATGGAAGGGACGCAGCATCTGATCCTCGCGGGGTCACGCAAGCCGGTGACATTCTTTGCGTATCCGAACAAAGTGCAGACCTCGGTCCCACCGGATGCGCAGATCCATGTTCTGTCGCGGCCGGAACAGGATGTCGTGGAGTCGCTGGCCCGCCTGGCGGACGCGCTGGGGTGCAAGAAAGTCGCGGCGCCGGACAACGGATCACGCCCGGAACCCGGACGCGGCGCGCTCACGCCGGAAGCCGTTGCCGCCACGCTGGGCGCGCTGATGCCGGAAAACGCAGTGATTGCCGACGAGTCGGTAAGCTTCGGGCGTGGCTTCTTCGCCAACACCAAAGCCGCGCCGCCGCATGACTGGCTGAACGTGACGGGCGGTGCGATCGGCGGCGGGATCCCGATGGCGACCGGCGCGGCGATCGGCGCCCCCGGACGGCGGGTCATCAATCTGCAGGCCGATGGCTCCGCGATGTATACTGTGCAGGCACTGTGGACCCAGGCTCGCGAGAAACTCGACATCACGACGGTTTTGTTGTCGAACCGGAAATATCAGATCCTGCTCGGTGAGCTTGCGAACGTGGGCGCCAATCCTGGCCGGACCGCGCTGGACATGATGGATATCGGCAATCCAGACATCAACTGGCCGTCTCTGGCCGGTTCATTGGGGGTGGAGGGGGCACGCACCGACACCGCTGAAGGTTTCGCCGACCTGCTGGCACATTCGCTGAAGCGGCCCGGACCGTTCCTGATCGAACTTCTGATCTGAACGCGTGGGACCGTTGCTAAGAAGTCATGGCACCATTAATCAGTGCTTGACCGTAGCCACAACCGTGCGTACATGCGGAAGTGCGTGACGCCGTATTGGCTTACGCGTTTAACCGGGTCTGGAACCAACCAAACCCGATCTGATGGGAGGACTAGAATGGCGAAGGCAAGCCGTAGCGTGAGCGCGCAGTCCAAGGCGCGTCAGACGCAATCGACGAAGGCGCGGCCACGTGTGGCCGAGTCAAAGGCGCCGGCACCTGTTCGTGCCGCCGTGATGGAACCCCAGCGCGTGGGTTGGGCAACCGACCTCGTGTTCGATGTGCGAGAGCCGAAACTGGCCGTCAGCCTGCGCCTCGATGCGGATGTGCTCCGCTTCTTCCGCGGCTTCGGAGCCGGCTATCAGACCCGCATCAATGAGGTGCTGAAGGCTTTCATGCAGGCGCGGGGCGGGGCCAATCCCGTCGCGCCAGCGGTCGTCGGCGCGCGGGCATCCCGCGCGGCGGCAAGCAACGGCAAGCGCGCTTCACGCTAGGCCGGTTGTTTTCCGTGACCCGCTGATCCCCTGCGTCCGTCGCACAAAGTCAGCGAACGCAGGGGACGGCGAAGCACGCAAGCAATGAACCATGAGGCCGGCTCGGATCGCGCAGCCGTTCCGGTGTGCGGGGTTTGTCCGCGTCAACTCAATACCATGCAGCATTGCCGCTGACGGCTACGCGCGTCATCGGCGTGGCGGCCATGCGCAAAATCAACGGAAGACGCGGCCTCGC
Source organism: Rhodopila sp. (assembly GCA_036398735.1). GTDB lineage: Bacteria > Pseudomonadota > Alphaproteobacteria > Acetobacterales > Acetobacteraceae > Rhodopila. Next base: position 2,977 of record DASWON010000039.1, on the reverse strand, counting down.
CCGTCCCCGAACGGGCAACAAAACGGCTGGCGGCTACGCGAGCACCGATCGCGTGGCGGCTATGAGCGTCTCGTGGCGGGTATGCGCGCAATCCGTGAAATATCAGTGGTCGCCCATCAGGGGGTCAACGACTCGGCCGGCTGGCACCACACGCGCACGAGCTGAAATACCGCACAGCGGCGTTTGGTTGGGCGGCTGACCTGATCCGGGGACTGCGGCTGACCTGCTTGAGGAACGCCTGTGCAGTGCCGGGGAGCGGACAAAGTGCCGTTGGTGGTATCGTCCACAGACCTGATCGGACGGTCGGGCCAGCAAAGGCGCGCCAATCCAGCCCGATACGCCGTCCGCGCGAATTCGCTCGGGCGAGCGGCGTCGTCCGCCCCCGCCAGGGTTGCCTTCTGGTGGTGGCAGGTTCCCGCGAGATCATTCCGTAGGTGATGGTTTCTCCTGCGGGGGCGGCCTGTGGGCCGCGACCCAGCCACGCAGAACGCTGGCCATCTCTGCGCGCCAGTCCAGATGGTTTGCCTTGAACCAGGCAAGCGTGCCGGCGTCCAGCGCCAGCCCGGGTTGCTGACGGCGCTCTGGAGGCCAGTCCTGCATAACTGCCACGCCCCCCTCGCCGGGATTCAACTTTTGCGCGTCAGCGCCAAGATAGGAATCCAGCGCATCGGCATCGTCCGAAGCGGCGGCGTCCTCATCCGGATCGTCTGAAATCATGCTTGAGTAATTCACCTTGCTACGAATGCAGCCCTGAAATGGTCGGATAAAAAGCAGTTGCAAGCCGCGGGGCTATAATTCCGATGAGGACGCCTTACGGAAAACTAGTCGTAAATGGTTAACAAATAGCTAACGGCCGGCGGAAATATTGTCTGCAGTGCCAGCGGTCGAAGCCGGCCGCCGCTGAGATCCCCCGGCCCCTCGGCGAACCGATGCCGGCAAGGGTGTCCGACCTCCTCCGGAGCAGGGCAACCGCGGCGCCATCCGCCTCCGCCGTCGACCTCGCCGGACAAGTGCGGTCGCCACCCAAGACCTTGCCCGGACCGGCATGCGCGGCTGCCCGAAACCTCGGCCGTCGCCCCCGGACGGCACTATCCCGCGGGCGCGCGAACACGGGCGGTTGGCCACCGCGCAGCCTGCCGAACCCGGGCACTCCCCCCCCGTGCGCGCGGAAACAAGGTGGCACCCCAACGCCGACCAGCTGCGATTGCCGATCCTGCAAGTCGTTTGGGGCGAGGTGGTGCCATCCGACGCGGGCCGAGCAACACGAGCAGCATGCGGCCCGGTGCCCCAGGTTCAAAAGCCTGCAGGCCGGCGGCTGGCTTGGCGATGCGCATGCCACCCGACGGAGCCCGTGCGCGATGCAGCGGGATTCGTGCTGCAACTATTCGCGCCCGACACGTCCGAGCCGACCGGCAGGCGTTGCCAGCGGTTCAGGCGCGGGGCGGGCGCCCGAATGCGGACGCCCGAATGCGGACGCGATGCGATCGGCTGACAACACCAAGCGGCGTCACGATCAGAGCGCGTGACCCAGGCACATCGCAATCAAGGCGGGTGACGCAGGCACATCGCGACCCGGGCGCGTGACGCAGGCACATCGCGACCCAGGCGCGTGACGCAGGCACATCGCGACCCAGGCGCGTCATGATCGGGCACGTGACCCGGGCACGCCACCATCAGGGCGCGTAAGCCAGGCGCGTCACGGTCGAGACGCGTGACCCGGGCGCGTCACGATCGAGGGCGCGTGAGACAGACGCTCCACGGACAAGTCCTGGCGCAGTCTCGCCGCCACCAGACCGTTCAGTCGGCCGCGTCGGCCACTTCCTCGGTTGGCTTCTTGCCGGCTCGTATGCGCTTTAACGCCGTCTCGACGTGGCGGCCGAACACGTATTCGGCTGGCCGCTGCTTGTCGAGCGGGATATCAGGCGCCATCGGCCCCTCGGTCCGGATACCACGCATGACCTGCGCCGCGGCTCGCCAGGGCTTGCGGACCGTCTCGGCCACGGCGCTGGCCTCGTACCCCGAGTGCACCATGCAGTCGGCGCATTTTTCGTAGTTCCCGGTGCCGTACTTGTCCCAGTCGGTGGTCTCCATCAGTTCCTTGAAGGTCTTGGCATAGCCCTCGCCAAGCAAATAGCAGGGGCGCTGCCAGCCGAAATAGGTGCGGGTGGGATTGCCCCATGGCGTACAGTGGAACGTCTGGTTGCCGGCCAGGAAGTCAAGGAACATGGACGACTGGTTGAACGACCACTTCTTCTTCCAGGTCCCCTGCCCCTGTCGCCGAAAGATGCCGCGAAAGAGTTCCTTTGTCTTGGCCCGGTTCAGGAAGTGCTGCTGGTCCGGCGCCCGCTCATAGGCGTAGCCCGGCGACACCGAGATCCCGTCCACGCCCATCGCCATCACGTCGTCGAAGAACGTAGCGACCTTGGCCGGTTCAGCGTTATTGAACAGCGTGGCGTTGATGATGGTGCGGAAGCCCCGCCGCTTCGACTCGGCGATCGCTGCCACGGCACGATCGTACACGCCATCCTGGCAGACCGAGATGTCATGCTCGCGCCGCCCGCCGTCGAGGTGCACCGACCATGAGAACCACTTGGACGGCTTGAACAGGTCCATCTTCTTTTCAAGCAGCAGCGCATTGGTGCAGACGATCACGAACTTCTTGCGGGCGATCGCGCCCTGCACGATCTGGTCGATCTCCTTGTGCAGCAGCGGTTCGCCGCCGGCGATCACCACGACGGGCGCGCCGCATTCGTCGACAGCCTCCATGCACTCTGCCACCGACAGGCGCTGGTTCAGGATTTCCGCCGGATAGTCGATCTTGCCGCACCCGGCGCAGGCCAGGTTGCAGCGGAACAACGGCTCCAGCATCAGCACCAGCGGGTAGCGCTTGCGGCCAATGAGATGCTGCTTCACGACGTAGGCACCAACCCGCAGGGCCTGATTCAACGGAACGGTCATGCTGCAATGCTTCCTTTAT
>DASWON010000038.1:0-15755 GCA_036398735.1 Rhodopila sp. | reverse complement strand
TGTCATCACCGGGCTCGGCCCGGTGACCCACGACTTGCAAGCCGCCTCGTCACGGCGACCAGAACCTCCGCAAGGTCGCGTTCCCTCCCCCGGTCACGCGTTGCCCGGCCGTGTCCCAGGCAGTTCCAACCGCCCTTGACCCGCGCTGTTCGCGCCCCCCGTCAGCATCGCCCCAAGGGGCTCCGCCGGCCACGTTTCGATCGCCTTCGCCCGGCGTGATTGCCGCCCGGTTCCGTCGTGATCAGCTTTTCGCCGCGTCCAGCGCCTGCGCCAGGTCGGCCAGAATATCGTCGATGTGCTCGATGCCAACCGACAGCCGCACGTACCCCGGCGTCACGCCCGTCGCGGCCTGCTCGGCTTCGGTCAGCTGCGAATGCGTCGTGCTCGCCGGATGGATCGCCAGGCTGCGGGCATCGCCGATATTTGCCACGTGATAGAACAATTTCAGCGAATCGATGAACTTGCGGCCGGCATCCGCGCCGCCGGCCAACTCAAATCCGACGAGGCCGCCCTGGCCATGCGGCAGGTATTTCGCCGTCCGCTCGGCGCCGACGCCCTTGTGGTGGGCTGGGTGGATCACCCGCGTCACGTCCTTGCGCTCCGCCAGATAGTTGGCGACGGCCAGCGCGTTGCGGCTGTGCTCGCGCATACGCAACGCCAGGGTTTCGACGCCCTGGATGAAATTGAACGCATTGAACGGCGCCATCGCCGCGCCGAGGTCACGCAGCAGCGTCACACGCATTTTCAGGATGTAGGCAATGGGGCCCAGTGGCTTCACCGCCTGCGACCAGACCGCGCCGTGATAGGACAGGTCAGGCGTGTTCATCGCCGGCTGGCGCGCCGGATTGGCCTCCCAGTCGAAATTGCCGCCGTCGATGACGACGCCGCCAATCGAGGTGCCGTGGCCGCCGATATACTTGGTGGTGGAGTACATCACGACCGCGGCGCCATGGTCGAACGGACGCACCAGGAGCGGCGCCGCCGTGTTGTCCATGATCAGCGGAATCCCGAACGACCGCCCGATCGCCGCGACTTCCGCAATCGGGAACGGGATCAGCTTCGGATTGGGCAAAGTCTCGGCGTAGTACGCCCGGGTGCGGTCGTCGGTGGCGCGCGCGAACGCCTCGGGATCGTTCGGATCAACGAAGCGGGCCTCGATCCCCTGGTCCTTCAGCGTATTGGCGAACAGGTTCCAGGTGCCGCCATACAGGTCGGTGGAGCTGACGAAGTTGTCGCCCGCCCGCGCCAGATTCTGCACCGAGAACGCCGACGCCGCCTGCCCGGATGCCACGCCCAGCGCCGCCACGCCGCCCTCGATCGCCGCCAGCCGCTGCTCCAGCACGTCGTTGGTCGGGTTCATGATGCGGGTGTAGATGTTGCCAAGCTCGCGCAAGGCGAACAGGTTGGCCGCATGTTCGGCACTGTCGAACTGATAGGACGTGGTCTGGTAGATCGGCACCGCGACCGAATGGGTGGCACTGTCTCGCCGCCAGCCGGCGTGCAGGGCGAGGGTCTCGGGATGCTTGCTGCGCATGGCGTCTGTTTCCTCCGGAAGGCTCGCACTATAGTCCAAGTCCGGGTCCGGTAAACGTTTGTTCGCGGGACAGAAAAGCTTTGCCCGTCAGAAAGTTGAAGAACGGGTTTTCATCTCGCGACCGGCCGTGCAGGAGTAAAACCAGCCTGGCTCCGTGGCCGCCAGGCCGGATCAGCCCGGTTACGCCTGCTGGCGCTCGCGCAGCACCGTTCGGCCACGACGGAGTGCCTCGGCAATCGTCTCCGCCGGCATCGCTCCGGAGAACAGGCCGTAGCCATCGAGAAAAAACGACGGCACGCCGGAAACACCCGCCTCGCGAGCCGCGCGATCCGCCGCCCGCATCTCATTGTCCGCGAGATCACCGGCCAGGAAATCCAGGACCGCCTGACGCGACAGCCCCGCCTGCGCAGCGCAATCGGCCAGCACCGCGTGGTCGCCGATGTCACGGCCGTCGATGAAGTAGGCCTTGAACACCGCTTCCATCGCCGCGTCCTGATCGCCGTTCTGGCCCGCGAACCAGACCAGCCGATGCGCGTCGATCGTGTTGGGGGTGCGTGTCATCAGATCGGTCCGGAAACCAAGGCCGACGGCCGCCGCGGCGTCGGTGATCCGCTGATCCAGCGCAGCGGCCTTCTCGGCGCTGCCGAACTTCACGGCGCGGTAGGCGGCGCGGTCCCTGCCCGCCTTCGGCATGTCCGGATTGAGCTGGAACGGATTCCAGTGCACCTGGAACATCAGCCCCTCCTCGGCCAGCATCGCCAAGGCACGCTCCAGCTGCCGCTTGCCGATATAGCACCAGGGGCAGATTGCATCCGACACGATGTCGATGCGGCTGCCAACCGAGGCGGCAACTGATGTCTGACTTTGCGTCGCGGGATCCTGCGTTGCGGGGACGTTACAACCGTCCGGGCCGCAGACCATTGCAGATGAGCTGTCGTTGTCCATGGCAATCTCCTTTGTTGTTACATGGGCCAAGACCCGATTTTGTCACGGCGGGTGCCCTTGGTTTTCTTCCGCGACGCGCCTAACGTCATCACGGTTGCCGAACCGGACCAGCACAAGGAGTTCCCGAATGGCCTTCCCCCCTAAATCCATGGCTGATTTTGGCGATTTCGGCAAACTCTTCGCCGACCTGAAGCTCCCCGCGGTCCCGGACATCGAGGCGTTCGTCAACGCCAGCCGGCGCAACATGGAGACATTGACCGCGGCCAACAAGGTCGCCCTGGAAGGGGCTCAGGCGGTCGCGCGACGGCATATGGAGATCATGCAGCAGAACATGGCTGAACTGACCGAGGCGGTGCGCTCACTGTCGTCCGTCGAGGCGCCGCAGGCCAAGGCCGCCAAGCAGGCCGAACTGCTGAAGCACGCCTACGAGCGGGCGGTCGCCAACATGAAGGAGCTCGGTGACCTGATCCAGCATTCCAACGCCGAGGCGGTGAAGCTGCTGAACGCCCGCTTCGTCGAGGCGATGGATGAGGTCAAGGCACTGGCGGACAAGACCAAGGGATAGTTTGCCCTCGCCCCTCCGGTTTGGCAGTCTGACGCCCCCGATCCAAGCCCAGACAGGCACGGCCCGGCAACCGGCCGTGCCGAGCCGCGTCGATCGGACAGGCTCAGACCATGACCGACGCATCGCGCTTGCATGATGCGCGATGCCAGGAGGAACGTTCCATGCTCGACAATCCCCCCGTGCTGACCATCCATCGCGGGTTTCGCCGCCCCGACAAAGCGTTGGTCGAGGCCTTCCGGGGGGCTCAGACCTCCCATCTCGCCGACGCGATGGATGGCCGCGGGGCGCTGGACTATCGGATCAAGCCCCTGGACGCCGCGAACGCCTCGTTCGTCGGACCCGCGCTGACGGCATTCGCCTACCCGGCCGACATCGCGGCGATGTTCGGCGCGCTGTCCGAGGCGGACCCAGATGATGTGATCGTGCTGGCGAACGACGGATACACCAGGACGGCGGTGTTCGGCGACATCGCCGCGGGAATGATGAAGAACAAGGGCATCGCCGCATTCGTCACGGACGGGCTGGCGCGCGACCGGGCGGGGATCGTGGCGACCGGATTGCCGGTGTTCTGTCAGGGGATCCAGCCAAACTCGCCGGCCATGAACGGGCCCGGCGTGGTCGGCGCGCCGGTCACGCTCGGTGACGTGCACGTGGAGCCGGGCGATGTGATCGTCGGCGACGCGGACGGCGTCGTAGTGGTTCCGGCGGCGCGGCTGCGGCAGGTGCTGGACCGGCTGGCCCAGGTGCGCGCGGCCGAGGCCCGGACCATCGCGCTGGTGGAACAGGGTGCCACGATGGCTGCGGGCGCGCATCGGATCATTGAAAAAGCCACCATCGTGCAGGGGTGAAGGGTTCAGGCTCACGGGCCGGCCTCGCCGCGAACGGATCCTCGCGCCCGTCTCGCATCAGGCCTCCGGCGTCCATCCCGCGACCGACCGGGCCCACGGCACGATGAATGCGCCTATCGACCGGCCGATCTCGAACCCACGACCGGCGGGCTGATGTCGAACCCTCGGCCGGGCGGCCGGCATCGAACCCACGGCCGGGCGGCCGGCATCGAACCCACGACCGGTTGGCACGGAAACTGCCGGAATGACCTCACGCGACGGACGCACCCAATGGCGCGCGCTGCAGGCACGCCGCCGGCCCTGCAGTGAACCGGCCCGGAGCCGAAGATGGCGCGATCCGTTCTGATTGACGAATTATCAAAATCAGCGGCCGGCCCGGATCCAAGCGGGACGATATTGAAACTATTGCGACGACGCAGCATTGTGCGCTCGCGCTGACCCGGTGCCATGTCACCAGCCGGCGCAGATATCGACGTATCGCTGCCCTGCCTCCCCCCTATTGGCCTGCCCCGCCCGGGCACGCTGAAGGGGATCGGCGCGGTGCGCGCCTGCATCAATGATCCGGGCACGCCGTGCGAGGCGACCGGGCGGACAAGGGTCGAGGCCGTGGCCAAATCGTAACGCAACCACAGAACGCTGCCGTGAGATGACGCGCGATCTGCGAAAGCGCATCGAGCCTCGTTCGCCGCCGGTGGCGTGCGCGCGCCCGACCGTGCGGGGCAGGCCGCACGCATATTCGGCGGCGCCGCGGGCGCCACGAACAGGCCCGACGCCGAGCCCGCGAGCTCCACGCGCATGATCGACCCGTTACGCCCGAGCGAATACACGGCCCTGCTCATCCAGGCCCTGCGGCTCGATACGTCCCATGTCGCTGGCGCGCGCGTGCTGGAGATCGGATCCGGCAGCGGGGTCGTGCTCGCGGCCCTCGGCGCGCTGGGCGCCGGTTCGCTTTGCGGCGTCGATGTCGAGCCGGAGGCAATCCTGTCCGGCACTGACCTGCTTCAATCGCTTGGCTACGCCGAAACAGCCGAACTTCACCATGGCGACATGTGGCAACCGGTTGCCGGCCGCCGCTTCGACCTGATAGTCGCCAACCTGCCGCATTTTCCCACCCTCGCCAGCGGCTTCACAGGCCGCCTGCCAAGCTGGAGCAACGGCGGGCCCGACGGACGCGCGCAACTGGATCGCTTTATTAATGGCCTTCCCGAACATCTGTCGCCCGGCGGCCGCGCGCTGATCACCCACAACGCCTTCGTCGGCCTGGAGCGGTCGCGCGAAGTGGCGGCGGACAAGGGCCTGTCGTTGCGGGTCGTGACGACGACCATGCTGCATCTGCCGGACGAGAAGGCCCGGCGGATGACCGAGAGCGTGCTGCGTGCCGAGGACGCCCGCTCGATCCACCGTTACGGCCGCCACATCTTCGCCGAGATGCACATCGTTGAGTTTGCGGCGGCAGGCGGGGCGTGCGCCTGACATGTCCGAGCGGCGGCATCGTTGTCGTGGCGTGATCCCGCTCGTTGCCTGCCTCTTTGCTGCCGTGATCACGGTGGTCGGCGCGTCGCGCGCCGGCGCTGAAGCGCTCGCTTTGCCCGATGCCGCCGCAGCGCCCGATGCCACGGTGGCCGAACTCCTGGCCGGCTCGCATAGGCACCCGCCGCGCACCTGTCCCGCCACAGGCGCCGACCGACTGGTCCGGATCCTGTGCCTGGGACGCGTCCGCATCGGCGTCCGGTCCAACTACCCGCAGTTCGGCGAACACGACGGCGATGCCTGGCGCGGTTACGAAATCGATCTGGCGCGCGCTATCGCCGCCCGGTTCGGTGTCACCGCCGTGCTCGTGTCCGTCACCCCGGCGGACCGGATCGCCCTGCTCGCCGAGGACCGTATTGACCTCGCTATCGCGACCATCGGCCATAACACGCAGCGCGACGGCCAGGCGCGCTTCGTACGTCCGCACTACTACCGGTCGGAAACCGTGCTGGTCGGACCGCGCGACGTGAAACTGAACGGCTGGGCGGGTGTCGCCGGGCGGGCGGTCTGCGTCACCATCGGCAACGGTTCCAACGCCGAACTGTCATCCCACGGCGCTCGGCTGATGCTGTTCGGCAATCCCGGCCAGTTGCTGCGCGAACTGCGCGCCGGTACCTGCTCGCTGGTCGCCCAGGATGACAGTTTCTTCGCCGCATCGTTCTCCGACCCGGCCTTCGCCGCAGCCTACGACAGCAAGCTGGGCTTCGCGCCGGTGCCCTGGGGCATCGCGCTGGCGCGGGACGGCACCGACCAACTCGCCCGCGCCGTCGGGTTGACGCTCCAGATATTCCACCGCGACGGGGTGCTGCTGCAGATGGCCCGCGCGAACCACATCGCCACCGGCTTCCTGACCGAACAACAGGCGGTCTGGCGGCGCCGCGCGTGCGACACAGCGACAGCGGGGAACGACCCGGCCTGCGTCCTGCCCCCGCTCGATGCCGATCCACGCCCGACCCGCTTCGCGGGCCGCGTCTCGGACACCGAGGCCTGGCTAGCGTCACACGTCGGCCTCACGCTATCGCTGCCGATGTTCAAAACCGCGCCGGCGTGGTCGCTGCTGCGCAACGGCGTCGTCAACTCGCTCATTCTGGTCGCCGGCGCGATCGCCGGCTATTCCCCGCCCGTTTCGCTGGCCGCGGCGATTGCGGCACTTGGACTGATCAACGGCGCCAACGCCGGCCAGGCAATATCCGAGGCGATCGTTACTCTGCATGCGGAGCAGCATGCCGGGGGGACCTTCCGGCCGACGCTGTTCATCCGCGGCCTCAGCCGTGCGGCAACGCAGATCGAAGCGTTTCTCATCAACGCGGCGAAAGGGACGCCGATCGCGAGCTTCGTCGGCACTCCGGAACTGCTCAGCGCGCTGACCGACATCAGCTCGTTTTCGAGCGAGCGCGTGACGACCTATTCGCTGCTGCTGATTTTCTACACCGTCGTGGTGATGCTGGTCGTGCGGCTATGCGCGACGTTGCGGTTGTTTCTGCAATGGCAAGGTGCCCGCACGTGATACCGATGCTCGGCCACCTCCCGCCTGGTTTTTTTGTTCGGCTGCTGAGCGGGATGGCGGTGAATTTCCAGATCGCCGCACTCGCGCTCGCGGCCGGAATCGCGCTCGGCGCGCCGCTGGCGTTCGCCCGCCTCGCCGGCGGCGTGATGGCCGCCCTGGCGTCACTCGTCGTCGCTTTGATGCGGGCGGCGCCGACCTTCGTCGTCATGTTCTTTCTGCTCAACATCATCCCGTCGGACATGCGCTGGTTCGGCGTCAGGATTTCGCTGTCCGGCGTCATGATCGTAGCACTCTCGCTGGTGCCGTATTCCGCGTACTACGTGGCCGACAACGGTGCCGAGGCACTGCGGCAATGGCGCACCGGCTCGCCGCTGGCGGCGCTGCTGTTCCTGCCCAACCTGGCGCGCGCCTTCTTTGTGCTGGTCATGGCCTCCAGCGCCGGCGCGGCGATTGGCGTGACCGAGGGCATCGCAGTCATCGTCAGCCAGGCGGAGCGGCTGGCGTCCGTCGCCGACCGGATGGAGCTGTTCGCGATCGGTGTGCTGTTCTTCGCCGTCACGCTGCAGGGGGGCTTTGCCGCCGTGGGCCTGCTGCGCCACCGCCTTGGTCACTTCGCCCTGCGTCGGGCGCCTGTCTCACCATGAACGGTGATCTGGAATGCAACCACGATGAGTGACCGGCCACCCGTCAGACGGATCCGGCTCATCCGCATCGCCATCCTCCTTCCGCTTGCGGTCGGGGCGATTTACGCCGTGCGCCGGGCGATCCCACCCCGCGACGTGACGATCGAGACCGGACCGGTGGGCGGCAGCTATTACGAGACCGCACTCAAATACCGCGAAGTGATGCAACGGCACGGCATTGAACTGAGACTGCGCCCCAACCCCGACTCGCTGGTCATCATCGACGACGTTGACCGCGCGGGGTCGGACGTCGACATCGGCTTCACTGCCCAGGCGGTGCGGCGCGAGCAGTATCCGAGGACCGAGGCCGCCGGTGCGATCGAACTTCAGCCGCTGTTCGTCTTCTATAACATCGGCCGGCTGGGCGGCCTCGCCACGCCGTCGAGCCTGCGCGGCAAGCAGATCGTCCTGCCAACGGAGCAAAGCGCCACCAGCCGGGCAGCGCTGGAGGTGCTCAACCTGTACGGCGTCACGCGCGCAAATACCCGGATTGCATTCATGCAACTGGATCAGGCCGTGCACGCGTTGGAGTCCGGCCAGGCCGACGCCGGCCTGTTCATGCTGGCGCCATCCAACGGCTTCATCACCGAAATGGCACAAAGCGATCCGCTTCGGCTGCTGAGCGAGACCGAAGGAAAGGGGATCACGCGCCACCTGCCGTTCCTCCGCACCACGGTGCTGTCGCGCGGCAGCTTCGACATCGACAACAACATCCCGCCCGACGACGTGGAACTGGTGGCCGCGACCGTGAACGTGGTGGTGCGCAAGAATATCCATCCGGCGGTGCTGTACATGCTGCTCGAGGCGATGAAGGAGGTGCATCGCGGCACCACGCTGATCAGCGACGCGGGGGAGTTCCCATCGGTCAGCGGCACCGATCTGTTGCCGCACCCACTGGCCCCCGAGTATGCGAAATCGGGGCTGCCGTGGACCTATCGGGAGATGCCTTTGAGCATCGCGAGCCTGATCGACTACTACTTCGTCATCGGCGTCACGATCCTCATTCTGGCGGAGATCTACAAGAACCTGAAATACCTCAGCGAGATGACCAACCTCCTGGTGGAAAACCTGTGTCTGCGGCTGCTGGCCCATATCGAGCGCTCCGCCACGCCCGACCGACCGATCAGCGGCCTGCGGCTGGTGATCGTGCACCTCATTGAGCGCACGCTGTTCACATCCAGCAAGCGCAAGCGAAGCGAGGAACTGATCGGACGGATCCGGCGCTACGCCGACCCCGACCGCTGACGTGGCGGCCGCGGGTTCTGTGGCCAGACGTATTATGGCCACAGGGTCCTATGGCCCTAGCGTCCCGTGGCCGGGGATCCCATGGCCGGTGTCTCCATGGCCAGGGGCCGCCGGCCGTAGGGTCCTGTGGCCCCGGCGTTCCATGGCCCTGGCGTTGCATGGCCCTGGCGTCCTACGGCCGGTGTCCCCGTGGCCAGGGGTCCCTGGGCCATAGGGTCCTGTGGCCCCGGCGTTCCATGGCCCTGGCGTTGCATGGCCGGTGTCCCGCGGCCGGGCGTGCTATGACCACAGGGTCCTGCGGCCCTGGCGTCCTATGGCGCCTGATCCCACGCCGGGGCGAACGGTGGGTTCACGCAGCGCAGCGTTTTCGGCAGCGCCGCAATGGCGGCACGATCCGCGTCATCCAGCCGCAGCCGCAGCCGCAGCGCCTCCAGATTGCTGATCTGACTCTCCCGCCGTTCGGCCTTTGGAATGGCGGCCACGTCCGGCTGCTCCAGCAGCCAGGCCAGCGCCACTTGGGCCGCACTGGCGTCGTAACGGCGACCGATCGCCGCCAGGGCAGCATCGTCCGCAAGCTTGCCCTGCGCGAGCGGGACATGCGCCACGACCGGAACATGATGGGCACGCATCCAGTTCAGCACCGGGGTCTGGTCGATCAGGACGTGATATTCGATCTGATTGCAGACGATCGGCGCACCGACCTCCTCAACCGCCTGACGCAGGTGCGCGACCGTGCAGTTCGCCAGGCCGATCTGTCGGACCAACCCGGACGCGCGAAGGCCCATCATCGCCTCCAGAGCGGCGGGCAGATCGGTGCCGGGTCGCGGCCAGTGCAGCAGGTAAAGGTCGAGATAGTCCGTGCGCAGCAGCCGCAGGCTCTCGGCGCAGGCGGCCCGCAGCTGATCCGGCGTCTGGATGCTGTGGTGGCCTTTGCTGGTCAGGTGGATGTCGGCGCGTGGCACATCGGATGCGGCGAGCGCATCGCCGACGGCATCCTGGTTGGCATACATTTGCGCCGTGTCGATATGGCGATACCCCAGCGACAGGGCCGATTCCACAGCGGCCTGACAGCGCGCGCCGCTCATTCGGTAGGTGCCGAGGCCAAGGCGCGGCATGCGAAGCCCGTGCGTGGTGATCAGGTCCATGACTCTCGCTCCATCTCTGTGGCGCCGCGCCGCAGGTCAGTGTGGTGGTTCTGGAGTCCGCCATACTGTGGATCCGCCCCAAAGCGGCGTTCAGAGCCATGAACCACACTGGAAAGCAATGGTTTGCTGGTGTCCGTCCCGATCCGAAAATTCGTTAGGCGTTGATCCATGGCACGACGAACTTTCGGATCCGTATACCAGCCGCGTCACTCGGCCGCCACCTGGTCCCAGGGGTTGATGATCGACACGCCGGTCGAGACGAAATCGTCCACGTTGCGGGTCACCACGGTCATCCCATGGACCAGCGCGGTCGCGGCGATCAGGCCGTCGCGCAGAGACCGGGCTGCCGCGACGTGCAGCCGCGCGCTGCGCTGGGCAACGGCGGTGTCCACCGGCAGGACCCGGTTGGCGAAGGCCGGCAGCACATGCCTGCTGATCCATACGCGGAACAACGCGCCCTGGACCGGATCGCGCCGTTCGGCGCGCAGGACGCCGATTTCCAGTTCGTGGACCGTGATCACCGACAGATAGAGGGCGGACACCTCCACGCTGTCTGCCCAGCGCGCCACGTGCTCGTCGGCCTGGCCCAGGCGCACCTTGCGCAGTTCAGAAACGACATCGGTATCGAGCAGAAACATCATCCCAGGTCGGCAGACTGACCGCGTTCGACGAACCGGGGCGGGTCGGCTTCGCCGCCGTCGATGCCGGGCATCGCCAGCAGGTCGGCGATCGTCTGCCGACCCAGCGTAAGGCGCTGATAATCCTGGATGCTCAGCAGCACGTGGGCCGGCTTGCCGCGGTCGGTGATGAAGACCGGACCGCTGATCGCGGCCCGTTTCGCGCGGCTGGCATCCTGGCTGAACTCCCGGCTCGACAGGATGGTGATGGGCATCGCGGCACCTCATATCATCGTAGGCAGGTTGCTGCTTTTTGCCGCGCCGCGCAAACCGGTCAGCCCCCCGCTGGGGGTGCCGCCCGCGCTTCGGCGCCGTCCCCCGACAGCCCTTCGCGGACCACCTGTTCGGCGAGGCTGGTGTCGACGCATTCCTCGAACGGCACCGCCCGCTGCAGCGCGCCGCCGGAGCGCATCGCCGCAGCCAGCCGGTCGAAACCTTCCCGCCTCGTCACCGGATCGGGGCCGTAGAGTTCCAGCGCGCGATAGCGGTCCACCGCCGCGGCATAGATCGCCGGCGGCACATCCGGGAAGTAGTCGGCCAGGACACGCTGGATCTCCGCCCCCGGCGTTGCCCTGATCCAGCGCAGCGTGCGGTACATCGCGCGCACCATGCCGAGCAGTTCGTCGCGCTTGCTGACCAGCACCGATCGGCGTGTCACAAAGGTCGTGTAGGCGGTCAGACCGCGATTAGCCGCTGCGTACCACAGATGGCCCTCGCCGCTCGCCAGCAGCGCCTCCGCGTACGGCTGGAACAACTGCACCGCGTCCAGCCGTCCCTCACGCAGGGCCGCGGCGTTCTCGGCCATCGTCGCGTCGGTCACTCGGGTCACCGCACCGGGATCGCCACCGTCGCGGCGTATGTCATCTTGCAGGCACAGCCACGGCGTGGGCACTTCCGACACCGACGCCAGCCGGACGGATGCCAGGTCGGAGGGACGAAAATCCGGCCTTGGCTCACGGCCGATTACGAAGAACGGGTCGCGCGCCACCACATCGCAGAAGCACACCACATCCGAAGATGGGTCGGCATCATGCGTCAGCAACACGCGCAGCGGCCCGCCCCACATCACCTCCACCTCGCCGGCGCGCAGCGCGGCAGCGGTCTGGTTGGGATCGGAGGAGAGCCGGAAATCGACCTCCACGCCTTCCTTGGCGTACGCACCGGTGGCGTACGCTGCGTAAAACGGCGTGTAGAACAGTGCGCGAAAATTCTCCGATAACGTAATCATTCCGGTCCTCTGACTTGCATGAAGTCCGACGATGCGCCAGGGACTGCTCGGACAAAAGGGGGGAAAACAATATGCGCGTGGTGCTGATCGGCGTGTCTCACTGGCATACGCCGTTTTTCCTTGGTCCATGCCTGGAGATGGCGGACGTCGAGATTGTCGGCGCCAGCGATGCCGACCCGACCCGGGCCGAGCCGGTTGCCGCCAGGGCCGGGTGCAAGGCGTTCGCCGACTACCGGGAGATGTGCGCCGCGCTGAAGCCGGACTTCGCCTTCGCCCTCGCGCGGCATTGCGACATGGCGGAACTGGCGCGCTTCCTGATCGATCAGCGCATCCCGTTCGCCATGGAGAAGCCCTGCGCGATCAACGCCGCCGAGGCCGCCGACATCGCCGCCCGCGCCACCGCGGCGGGGGTGTTCGCGGCAGTGCCCTACGTGATCCGCTACAGCCCGATGATCGAAACGATCCTGTCGAAGAACGAGCCGGTGCAGTACGCGATGTTCAAGTTCGTCGGCGGCATGGTCGATCGCTACCACCAGCAGCGGGTCGATTGGGTGATTGACCGCAAGACCGCCGGCGGCGGTCCGCTGCTGAACCTCGGCGTGCATTTCATGGATCTGTGCCGCGTCCTGCTGCGCGGCGCCGAACTGAGCGTCACCGGGGCGATGATGTCCAACCGCAACGCGCATCTGACGATCGAGGACCATGCCGTCGTGCTGATGCAGGGCGGCGGCGCAAGCTGCATGGTGGAGACCGGCTACCTGTATCCCGCGCCGAATTCGGTCTTTGACCTGCACTATTCGATCCGCACCCAGGGGCATTACTTCGCGGCGCGGGACGACAGCACGCTGGAGATCGTCGGCAACGACCGCCAGCGATCGACGCAGGCGATGAAGCTGACCAACGTGCATTTCTATCCGACCTTCGTCCGCGACACGCTGCAGCGCCTGAAGGACGGTCGCAAACCAATCGCCGACCTGTCCGACAACGCGGCGGCGGTCGCACTGGTGGAGGCTGCCTACGCGATGTCGCCGCTGGGATAGAGGCCGGCACGGCAGCAGGCAGCCGACCGGCGGCGACAGCGCGGCGCGGGCCGGCAACCGCGCCGCACCTGAGAGGCCCGCTCCGGGCGGTGCTCCTCGGCTTCGCGCCGGGGTCGGGTCGCGCGGCAGCGCGCGGGGTCGGGTCGCGCGGGACGCTCGCGCAGGCTCGTTCGGCGCATGCCGGCTGGATCAACTTCCCGGCATAAAATGTAACAAACTATGTCACGTCGCCGGCCGGTCAGGCAAGCTGCGGCCGGGAGAGCGATGCGCCGGGAGACAGCGGCGACCTCCGCCGCGAATGCCAGGCGACGAATCAGAAGCAAGGAAGAACGCCATGGATTCATCAGCACCGGGTGATGTTCTCGGCACGCTTGCCAGGACATTCAGCGGACAACTGCTTCAGCCAGCCGATCCGGGCTATGACAACGCCAGGAAAGTTCATAACGGCCTGATCGACAAACGGCCCGCAATCATCGCCCGATGCCGCGGCGTCGCCGATGTCGTGGACGCGGTCATGCTGGCGCGTGAGCGCAACCTTGAAGTCGCGGTCCGCGGCGGCGGCCACAACGTGGCGGGGCGATCGACCGTCGAGGGCGGCATGATGATCGACTTGTCCCTGATGACCGGCATCCACGTCGACCCGGCGCGCCGCACCGCCCGCGCCCAGGGCGGCCTGACCTGGAACCTGTTCAATCGCGAGACGCAGGTGCATGGGCTGGCGACGACGGGCGGCGTAATCTCATCGACCGGCATCGGCGGCCTCACCCTCGGCGGCGGCATCGGATGGCTCATGGGGAAGTATGCGCTGGCACTGGACAACCTGCTGTCGGTTGATCTCGTCACCGCCGAGGGCCGCACTCTGACGGCGAGCCAGGACCAGAACGCCGACCTGTTCTGGGGACTGCAGGGCGGCGGCGGCAACTTCGGGGTCGCTACAGCGCTCGACTACCGCCTGCACCCGGTCGGGCCCGAAATCACCGGTGGAGTCATCGCCTATCCGTTCGCCGAGGCCTGGGACGTACTCCGCCACTTTCGCGACGTCACGGCCGCGCTGCCCGACGAGTTCGTGGTGTTCGGCGGGCTGATCCATGCACCCGACGGCGCCAAGCTGGTGGCGATGGTCGTGTGCCATTGCGGTCCGGTCAAGACCGGCGAAGGCGCGGCGGAGCCGATCAAGCGATTCGGTGCGCCGGTCATGGACACGATCGGGCCGGTCTCATACGCCGAGATGAACACGATGCTGGACGACGCCTATCCGTACGGCGCGCTGAACTACTGGAAGTCGAGCTTTCTGACGACACTGAGTGATGACGCGATTCGTACGCTGATCGACTGCTTCGCCGAATGTCCGACCCCGATGGGCCAGCTTCTGCTGGAGCACTTCCATGGTGCCGTGACCCGCGTCGGCGTCTCCGACACCGCCTTCCCGCATCGCTCCGAAGGCTACAACCTGCTGGTCCTCTCGGAGTGGCTGGATCCCAGGGACAATGAGGCCTGCATTGCCTGGGCCCGGCGCAGCTACGCCGCCATGGACTCGTTCGTGGGGCCCAGCCGGTATGTGAACTATCTCGGTGACGATGAGACGGTCGACGCCGTGGCCGCCGCCTATGGCCCGAATTACCAGCGGCTGCTGACGCTCAAGGCAAAGTACGACCCGGACAACTTCTTCCGCATGAACCACAATATCCGGACCGCGACGCCCGCCGATGTTTAGACCCCGATGTTCGGAGCTTTTACCATAGCTGGGAGCGTATTGCTCGTCTCTTGTGTCTTGCCGGCCCGGGACGGCCATGGATGGCGGGCGCGCCGGGCGGCGCCTCGGGGAATGGCGGGCGCACCGGCCGCGCCTCGAGGCAGGCAGGCGCGCCGGGGCCGACGCCTGGGGGTTGGCGGGCGCGCCGGGCGACGCGTGGGGGTTGGCGGCCGCGCCGGCCACGCCTCGGGAAAGACACAGCCCGGCGCAACTTCAAGGTGACCGGAATTGTGTTGTTTACGCCCTATGTCATGGCCGGGTTTCGGCCCGGCTACCCACGACTTGCGGTATCTCGAAGCGCACGTCTCCGGTCACCGTAAGCGTGTCGCAAGGATCCTCGCGCGCCGGGATCAGAACAGGGAATACCCGCCATCGATCACGAACGTATCGCCGGTGTGATATTTCGACGCCGAGCTCATCAGGTAGACGGCGATGCCGCCAAAATCGTCGCCCTCGCCCCAGCGGCGCATCGGCACCCGCGGCAGCACCTTGTTCTTGAAGCCGTCCGTATGGACAGCATTCGCCGTCATGTTGGTTTCGATCCAGCCGGGCAGGATCGAATGGGCCCGCACACCGTAGCGCGCGAATTCCACCGCCATCGCCTTGACCATCGAGATCATGCCGCCCTTGGTCGCCGCGTAATGCTCGCTGCGCGGCGCGGCCTCGATCGCCGCCAGTGATGCGGTACCGACCAGGACCCCGCCATCGCCCCGCTCCACCATGTGCTTGGCCGCCGTCCGGAAGGTGTAGAACGCGCCGTCCAGATTGATCCGCGTCACACGGTGCCACTCGGCGCTCGTCATCTCCAGGAACGAACGGCCGCCACGGCCTGAGACGCCGGCGTTGGCGAAGCACCCGTCCACCCGGCCGAAGGTCTCCACGGTCCGCGCGAATGCGTGCTCCACCGCCGCTTCGTCGCCCACATCGCACTCCAGCGCCACGATCTTGCGCCCGGTCGGCTGCAGCGTCGCCACTGCCGCCGCGTTCTTCGCCGCGTTGGTGCCCCAGATGGCGATATCGGCGCCGGCCTGGGCCATCGCCTGAGCCATCCCGAG
>DASWON010000037.1:0-11699 GCA_036398735.1 Rhodopila sp. | reverse complement strand
TCAGGTCACCGACTACGACAAGCTGCTGCTGACGGTGGAGACCAACGGTGCCGTGACGCCTGAGGATTCGGTGGCGCTCGCCGCCCGCATCCTGCAGGACCAGCTGCAGCTGTTCATCAACTTCGATGAGCCGCAGCAGATCCGTGCGGAGGAGCCGCAGGATGATCTGCCGTTCAACCGCAACCTGCTCCGCAAGGTCGACGAGCTCGAACTGTCGGTCCGCAGTGCGAACTGCCTGAAGAACGACAACATCGTCTACATCGGCGATCTGGTGCAGAAGTCCGAACAGGAAATGCTGCGCACGCCGAACTTCGGCCGCAAGTCGCTGAACGAGATCAAGGAGGTGCTCACCTCCATGGGCCTCGGCCTCGGCATGAGTGTTCCTGGCTGGCCGCCGGAGAATATCGAGGACCTGGCCAAGCGGCTCGAAGAGCCGTTCTGAGCAGAATTAGGGAAACAGATCAATGCGTCACGGCGTTGCCGGCCGAAAGCTCGGCGTTACCTCCACCCACCGCCTGGCCATGTTCCGCAACATGGCACATGCGCTGCTCAAGCATGAGCAGATCACCACGACCCTGCCGAAGGCGAAGGAACTTCGCCCGGTCGCCGAGAAGCTGATCACCCTGGGCAAGAAGGGCGGGCTTGCCAATAAGCGGCTGGCCTACGCCGAACTGCGTGACGACGTGATCGTGACGAAACTGTTCAGCACCTTGGCGGACCGCTACAAGACCCGCGCCGGTGGCTATACCCGCGTGCTGAAAGCCGGGGTCCGCTACGGTGATGCCGCCGACATGGCAGTGATCGAACTGGTCGATCGCGACCCCGCGGCCAAGGGCCAGGACAGCGGCCCGGTCGAGGAAAGGGAAGCCGAGACCGAGGAGTAGCGATGGCCGGCCGGTTCGCCCTTCGCGGCGGTACCGGCCGATCGCAGACACCCTTGCGGGACGGGAAGCGGGTCGGTGCCGAAGCGGACGATGCCGAGGCGATTGCGCGACGGCTGCTGCGCTCGCTGGCGCAACCGATGCCGCGGGCGGGTCTCAAGCAAGTGGCAATTTGCCAAGTGGCAATCTGCCGGTGTCGGCGGGCCGCGTCCCGGCAGACAGAATATATCCGCCCGTGATCGCCGGGGCAGCGCGTGTGTCAGCGACGGCTGGCGCGCCGAATCTGTGGATGGATCCGACGCTTGGCGGATGCGGCACCGCGCCAACACTCGCCGGGTTAGCGAGGGGTCAGCCGCCCCGCCGGGGTAGTGAGGGGTCAGCCGCCCTCGCCGGGGTAGCGAGGGGTGAGATGCCCCGGAGGGTGGAAAACGGGCGGCGATCTGAAGCCGGCGTCCCTCCTCAGGCGGTCTCCGTTTGCACCACACCGAGCAGCCGGGCCTGCAGGTCCGGATCTTCCTCCAGGCTCTTCGCACTGCCCTCGAATGCCACGCGACCGTTGACCAGGACGTAGGCGCGGTCGACCAGCGGCAGCACGGTTTCGGCGTGGTGCTCGACGATCACCATCGCGACTCGGCCGCGCAGTTGCGCCAGCGCGTCCATCACCTCCTTGACGATGGCAGGGGCCAGCCCCTCGAACGGCTCATCCAGCAGGATCAGCCGAGCCGGCACCATCAGGGCACGGGCGATGGCGAGCATCTGCCGCTCCCCGCCGGAGAGGTTTTCGGCCGCCGACCGTCGCAGCAGTTTCAGCTTCGGGAACAGCGCATACACGTCCTCCAGCGAGGCCCCGCCGGGTCGCATCGCCAGCCGCAGATTGTCCAGTACGGTGAGGTTGGGAAACAACCGCCGTCCCTCGGGCACCAGCGAGATGCCCTTCTGGTTGATCTCGTATGGTCTGGCGTTGGTGATCTCGCCGCCATCCAGCATGACCCGACCGGCGGCGGAGCGTACGGTGCCGGTAATCGCCCGCAGCGTCGTGGTCTTGCCGACGCCGTTGCGGCCGAGCAGCGCGACCGCCTCGCCCTCGTGGACGATCAGGCTGAGGTCCTCCAGCACCACGCTGCCGGCGTATCCGGCACGCACCCGGTCCAGTACGAGGATCGGCTTGCTCGCGGCGTGGGCGGCGCGATCGGCGGCAGTTGGCGCCGGTGGCGGAACGATCCGTTCAGCCCCGAGGTAGGCCGTGATGACGTCAGGATTGCCGGCAACCTCGCCCGGGGACCCGTCAGCGATCAGCCGCCCCTGATGCAGCACGCTGATGCGGTCGGACAGCGCCAGCACGCGGTCAATATCGTGCTCGATCAGCAGCACGCCATGGGTGTCGGCAAGCCTCCTGATCAGCGCGCCGACAACCTGCCGATCGGCTTCCGCGAGGCCGGCCAGCGGTTCGTCCAGCAACAGCAGCCGGGCATCGGTGGCGAGCGAGATGGCGATCTCCAGAAGCCGCCGCTGACCATGCCCGAGGTTGGCGCACACATCCGCCGCTCGGTTCTGCAGGCCGACCGCGGCGAGCAACGACCAGGTGCGGGCGTTGAGATCGTCGTATGTGTATGCGTCGCGCCATACGCCCCAGCTTCGCTTGTCCTGCGCCTGAACCGCGACCCGGACGTTCTCGAATGCCGTCAGGTTGGGGAACACGCTGAGGATCTGGAACGAGCGCGACAGGCCAAGGCGCATGCGCCTGTACACGGGCAGATTCGTGATATCGCGGCCGTCGAACATGATGCTGCCGGCGTTGGGCTTCAGGATCCCGGTCAGCATGTTGAAGAATGTCGTCTTCCCGGCGCCGTTCGGGCCGATGAAGCTATGCAGCCGGTATGGGTATACCTGCAGACTGAGATCGGCCGCGACTACCAGCGACCCGAAGCGCTTGTTCAGTGCGGACACCGTCAGGATCGGCTGCCCGGGGTCCAGCTGGGCGCTGCTCGCGCGGTACGGCTCGATCGTTTCCGGCCGCTCCGGGATGGACTTGCGGGTCAGGGTCCAGTCGCCGCGCCGCATCAGGCGGAACACCAGGCCCTGCATTCCCTCAGGCGAGGCCAGTGCGAACAGGATCACGATCGGCGCGAAGATCAGCCACCAGCTTTCGGTGACTGCAGACAGCCGGTCCTCCAGAAGGATGAAGGCGATGGCGCCCCAGAGCGGCCCGAGGAAGTGATGCACCCCGCCCAGCACCGCCATCAGCAGGGAGTCGCCGGCGTGCTGCCAGCTCAGGTTGTCGGCGTAGGCGCCGTTCAGCATCAACGCCAGCAAGCCGCCGGCGTACCCGACGATGCCTCCCATGATCACGAACGCGACGAACTTCAGTCGGAAGGTGTCATAGCCCAGGCTTTGCGCGCGCGGCTCGTTATCGCGCAGCGCCTGCAGAGATCGGCCGAAGGGGGAGTGTGCGATGCGCCACAGCAGCCCGATCCCGAGGCAGACGGTGACGACGGCGAAGGCGTGGAACGACCAGGGGCTGGGGAGCCAGGGACGTGGCACGCCCTGAACGCCGTTTTCGCCGCCCGTCACGTCGGTCCATTTATAGGCGATCTCGAACGCGATCTGGGAGAACGCCAGGGTCAGGAGCGAGAAGTACAGACCGCGGCGGCGCAGGATGATCAGCGCGATCACCGCCGCGAGGATCAGCGAGAACGCCACGCAGAAGACCAGCGCCACGATTTCGTTCGGGGCGCCGCGCAGCATGACGAAGGCAACGGCGTAGCTGGCGCAGCCGAAGAACACCGAGGCGCCGAACGGCACCAGCCCGGTGTAGCTGACCAGCGTGCACACGCCCGCGCCGTACAACGTGTAAATGGCAATCTGGGTGATCAGGCCGATCGGCGCGCCGATCAGCTGCCAGAGTCCGGTCAGCGCGAGCAGAACGATGAAGACGACCAGAACGGGGTGGCGTACCGCTTGGGTCATTCGAAGCGCTCCCACCGCTCACCCAGCAGTCCGCGTGGCCGCAGCAGCAGCATCAGGGCCATGAAGAGATACATCATCGCGCCGGAAGCCGGCGGATAGAACTGGATGGTCAGGGCGATCACCACGCCGACCAGGAGGCCGGCGATGACGGCGCCGGCGAACGAGCCGAGGCCACCGATGGCGACGACGACGAAGGCCGGCATGATCGCGTTGGTCGCCATCGCCGGGGTGATCGTCCACAGCGGCGCCGCCAGGACCCCGGCAATGCCGGAGATCGCACAACCTAGGCCGAACACCCAGGTGAGCACGCGGGGCAGGTTGATGCCGAGCAGCCCGACCATTTCGGGATCACGCGAGCCGGCACGCAGGATGCGGCCGAACGGGGTCTTCTCCAGAAACAACCACAGCAACAGCAGCAGCGCGGCCGTCGTGAGCAACACGGAAAAGCGATATTTGGTGATCAGGACCGGGCCCCAGATCAGGAAACCGCTCAGGAACGGCGGCGGACTGAACGGCTGGCCAATGCCGCCATAGATCAGCCGGACGGATGCCTCGATCAGCAGGGCCAGGGCGAAGGTGACGATCAGGCTGATCAGCGGTTCCTTGTCGTACAGGCGGCGGATCAGCAGCCGTTCGGCGACCATGCCGATGGCGCCGACAAAGACCGGCGCGAGAACGACCGCCGGCCAGCCGAAGTATTGATACAGTGTCAGTGCGAGGTAGGCACCCAGGGTGAAGAAGGTGCCATGGGCGAAATTGACGATGCCAAGCAGGCCGAAGATGATCGACAGGCCGATCGCGATCAGGACATAGAGGCCGCCCAGCACCAGACCGCTCACGACCTGGGATAGTACTATTTCCAGCATCCCGTCTCGGGTCTCCCCGGTTTGTCATGACCGGTCCCGGCGTTGGGCCGTGGATCAACCCGGTCATCGGTGTTTTTATCGGTATCGCGCCCCGCCAGCGGTGCGTGGCAGCCGCAGGGTCTGAGGGGCTTTCACCCCATCTTGCAGCCGATTTCCTCGGGCGTGCCAAAGACCTTGTCGAGGTCTGCCACGTTCTCCGGCAGCGTCGCCTTGACGTCGAAGTAGTCCCAGCGGTCGGTGATCTTGTCCTTCACGCTGACGGCCAGGTTGCGCATCAGCATCTGGTGGTCGAATTTGCGGTAGCTGTAGGTTGAACTGCCGGCCTCGACCTTCCAGGCTTCCAGAGCCTCGACGATCGCCATCGGATCGGTCGATCGCGCTGTGTCGATCGACTCGAATACGGAGCGGGCGGTGATCCAGCCCATCCAGGCCTTGTCGGCGGCGGGCTTGCCGTATTTCTTCTGGTAAGCGGCGGCGAAGGCTTTCTCCTCCGGCGGGTTGCCGGGATTTGCGTGATCCCAGAGCTTGGTGAATGTGCCGGTCGCAGCCTCCGGCCCGACGGCCCAGATATCGGTGTCGCCGATTGCGATCTCGACGAACGGGATGCGACCCTTCATCCCAAGCTCATTCCACTGTTTCAGGAACGTGGAGAGGTCACCGCCGGACAGGCCGCCCACGACAACGTCCGGCTTTGCCTGGCGGATCTTCAGGATGAAGGAACTGAAGTCTGCGGTGTTGAGCGGCGCCTCGTCCGATCCGACCTCGGTGCCGCCGGCGGCCTTCAGCAATGCCCGCGACTGCCGCAGGATGTCCTGGCCGAACGCGAACGATGCGGTGATGTGGTACCAGTTCTTGCCATATGACAGCGCGTAAGGCGCTAGCATCCGCGATTGCACCGCCACCGGCGTGTTAAGCCGGAAGGTATAGCGGTTGCAGTTCTTGCCGCTGATCTCGGTGGCCGCGGCGTTGTCGCAGATGAACGGCACCTTGAGCTGAGCCGCGGTGGCTTCCTCAGCCAGTGCGTTGGATGACAGGGAGCCGCCGAGGATCGCGACCACCTTGTTCTCCTGCACCAGCTTCTGCATGTTCTGGGTCGCGGCCTGCGGGGACGGCTCATCCAGCCAGACCAGTTCGGCCGGCTGGCCCATGATCGTGTTGTTGCGCTCCTCCATCGCCAGGAACGTGCCGTTCGCCAGGTATTCGGTCTGCCCCGCGATCTGTCCGGTCTTGGCCAGCAGCACGCCGATCTTGATGGTGTCCGCGGCACGCGCCACGAACGGGGCGGCAAGCGGCGTGGCCGCGGTGCCGAGCAGGACCTTGCGGCGCGGGATCAACAGGCCGGGCTTTCCAGGCGTCATTCTCATTCCCCCCTTGACGTTTCTTTATTGACCGGGATGCGTTTCGATTAACGCGTTTGCTTTACGATGGCGATGGGTTTCAGCAACCAGGGGGCCTGATCTCCTGAGGCCGGGGCAACCAGCCCGCCCGCGAAGGTCCGCCCGGTCGTCGTGCCCTTGGCCGGCGGCCCGGCCGCCGTGGCTCTCCTGCGGAGACCCGGGCCGACGGTCTGCTGACCGTCAGAACTCCATGAACACCGTCTCGTTCTCACCCTGCAGCCTGATGTCGAGGTGCCAGGTATCGGCGGCCACACGCTGTGCGATCAAGGTGCCGCGGCGCGCCTCCGGCTCGATCAGCGACAGCACCGGATCGGTCTCGTTCAGCGGCTCATCCTGGAAATAGAGGCGGGTTGTCAGCCCTTTCAGCAGGCCGCGCGCGAAGATCGAGACAGCCAGGTGCGGCGCCTGCTGGGCGTTCCCCGCTCCGGCGACCGGGCCGGGCTTCAATGTCGTGAAGCGGAAGCCGCCGTTCGCGTCGGTGCGGCAGCGTCCGAACGCGGGGAACCTGTCCGACGCTTCGGGGCTGGACTGCCAGATCTCGATCGCCGCATCCGTGACCGCGACGCCGCCGCCGTCGAATACCGAACCGCTCAGGATGATCTTTTCACCCTCGGCGCCGAACCGCGTGAGGTCGGCCCATGTCGGATCTTCGATCAGGTGCCAGTACGGACCGATCGTCTGGTTGGCAGTCGCGGCCGGCATGTCAGGCCTGTTCGGTTGGCGTGGCATCGCGCCCACGCAGGACAAAGTCGAAGCGGTATCCCAGCGCCCACTCCGGCGTCGTGATATCCATGTCAAACTCGGCAATCAGCCGTGACCGCGCAGCCGGATCCGGAACCGAGAGATAGACCGGGTCGAGCGCCAGAAGCGGATCGCCGGGAAAGTACATCTGAGTGATCACGCGCTGGCCAAATCCGGTTCCGAACAACGAGTAGTGGATGTGGTTCGGCCGCCACGCATTGTAGTGGTTGCGCCACGGGTAGGCACCCGGCTTGATCGTGATGAACTGATACCAGCCCTCGGCATCCGAAAACACACGCCCGGCGCCGTGGAAGTTCGGATCCAATGGTGCGTCGTGCTGATCGCCGGGATGATCGTAGCGGCCCGCCGCGTTCGCCTGCCAGATCTCGATCATGGTATGCGGGATGGGTCGGTCGTCTTCATCCACGACGCGGCCGCGGACGATGATCCGCTCACCCTGGGCGTGCCTGCCATCCACCACCGACAGGTCGGGCAGCGGCGCGAAATGGTTCGGCGAAAACCGCGGCCCGGTGGTCTCGGTGACGGTCTGCGGGATGCGCAACGCCGGCCTCGCGGGATGGCGGAGGTGCGTGCTCCCATACGAGGGCGTGTCGTTTGACGGCTGGCTGCCTCCCTCGATGGGGCGGAACGGCGCGGTTTCAGTCGTCATGGTTCCCTCCT
This sequence comes from Rhodopila sp., assembly GCA_036398735.1. Classification (GTDB taxonomy): domain Bacteria; phylum Pseudomonadota; class Alphaproteobacteria; order Acetobacterales; family Acetobacteraceae; genus Rhodopila. The sequence continues at coordinate 4,166 of DASWON010000037.1, read as the reverse complement.
GGCCGGTCGGTGCCATTGCACGCGTTATATCGTTGCGCCCCCCGAGCGCCGGGTTACGCCACATCGGCGCGTGCAATGTCGCGTTCTACGCGCCCAGGCTCCCCCGCAGTATCCATCGCTTTCCGCGTCCGAGGCAATCGGGGTCGCCAGACACGGGCGGGCCTTGGGACCCTGATCCCCGGCCGGTGCGACTGGACCGGGTTGGGGGGCGATCGGGGCCCGTTCCGAACGACGGGCGGGCCGAAAGGCATGACTGCCGCGCGGATCGGCTGCATGAGCCATGTGATTCCCGGTTGACATGATCGCCGACCCTCCTTACTTGCATTATGCAACCATCAATAACCGGGTGAATGCCCCATGAGTCCAACGACCGCCACCGCTGCCGCGAGCGAGGCCCAGGCGCAGCACCTGGCGTCCATGAGTCCGCGTACGCGCAAGCTGCTGACCGGGGCCATCGTTCCGACGCTTCTCGGGCTGGCGTGGCCGAACATCCTGGTGATGTCGGCGCAGGCCTCGACCGGGCTGATCGAGACCTGGTGGGTCTCGCATCTCGGCAGTGATGCGCTGACCGGCATGGCCCTGGTGTTTCCCGGTTTCATGATGATGCAGATGATTTCGGGCGGGGCGATGGGGGGCGGGATCTCCTCGGCGATCGCGCGCGCACTGGGGGGCGGGCGGCGGCACGATGCGGATGCGCTGGTGCTGCATGCGATTCTGATCAATGTCGCGCTGGGGCTGTTTTTCTCGGCGTTGCTGCTGATGTTCGGGCGGCCGCTGTATGCCGCGATGGGCGGCCGCGGAGGTTCCCTCGACGCCGCGATGCTGTACTCGAACGTCGTGTTCGGCGGCACCGTCCTGATCTGGCTGATGAACGCGCTGGCGAGCGTAATCCGCGGAACCGGCAACATGTTCGTGCCGGCGATGGCGATCTGCCTCGGGGTCGTGCTGCTGGTTCCCCTGTCTCCGGCACTGATCTTCGGCTTTGGCCCGATCCCGGCGATGGGCATCGAAGGTGGTGGAGCGGCCGTGCTGCTGACCAACGCGCTGACCGGAGCCGTGCTTGGCTGGTACATCCTGTCCGGCCGCAGCGTCGTGCGGATGCGCTGGTCGGGGCTGCGCTGGTCGATGCTCGCCGACATTCTGCGGGTCGGAGCGGTCGGCTCGATCAGCACGTTGCAGACCAGCCTCACGATCCTGCTGACCACGGCTCTGGTTGGCGCGGCTGCGGGTCCGGCCGGCGTGGCCGGCTATGGCACCGGCGGGCGGCTGGAATATCTGCTGATCCCGGTGGCATTCGGTTTTGGTGGCCCGATGGTAGCCATGGTCGGCACCAATATCGGCGCCGGCCAGCCGGAGCGGGCTCTGCGCATCGGTCTGACCGGAGGTGCCCTGGCCTTCTTGCTGACCGAGGCCATCGGCATCACCGCATCCATCTGGCCCTACGCCTGGCTCGGCCTGTTCGGCAATGATCCGGAAATGCTGGCGATCGGCGCCGGCTATCTGCGTGCCGTCGGCCCGGCCTACGGCTTCTTCGGCCTCGGCCTGTCGCTGTATTTCGCGTCGCAGGGCGCCGGGCGCCTGCTGTGGCCGCTGCTTGCCGGGCTGTGCCGGATGCTGATCGCGGTCGGCGGCGGCGCGCTGGCGCTGCATCTGACCGGCTCCCTGCAATGGTTGTTTGCCTGCCTGGCCCTGGCGCTGGTGGTTTACGGCGTGACGCTGGCAAAGGCAGTGCACTCCGGTGTGTGGTTTCGTGCGGCGCCGAGGCTCGACGCCAAGCCGGTGGCTCAGCCGGCTCAGCCTGGCTCCTGCGTGCCGCTGCCCACAACCGCCGAGGCCTGAGCGGCCGGGCGAACGCCTCGGGACATCGGGCGGAGTGGCCTGGCCGGCCGCTGCGCGCAGTTGCCTCGCGCGCAATGGATTGACGGGCCGCGGGTTTACGAATTTGCTGCTGCAGCATCGGTACCGCGCGGTGGTCGTATACCCGAGTGAGGTGCGTCTGCCGGAGATCCCGATTTGACAGCGGCGTTCAGGCTGATGCCTGGTCCGGCCACTGAACGCGACAGGAGCAGGCCGATGGCCAGAGCGACGCAGGGGGACAGCGCCGAATTCCAAGCCGGCTGGGACGCCGCTCTGCGTGCCGCCCGCGACTGGCACGAGGCCCAGGCGAAGCAGGCGCTGGTGCAGGCGAAGCGAACCCGGTTCCCAAAAAACCTGGAACGTGAAGCGGAGGTTCACAAGCGGTCGGCTGAGATGATGCTCACGCTCGACCCGGACGACGTCTGATATCACGGGTCGTTGGGAACGGCTGCTGGTCGCGTGGCAGGACCGCGGTATCTGGTTGATTTCGTGCGCAGGCACGCGCCGTCCCCGCCGGCATCGATGACCCGCCGGCAAGCGCGCTTCGTCGCAATCGATCATAGCGGGGCGTGCTGTCGATCCTCTGCCAGCGCGCGCCATCGCGGCCGAGCCGACGGGCACGGCCGGCACGACGGGCACGGCCGGCACGAAGGGGTTGGGCGGCATCCGTCGCGATTGGACGGAGGCCAGCCAATGGCCCTCCGTCTATCCGGGTTGCGGTCCGTCATAGCCTTCGATGATCAGCACGTCGGCCACCGACCGGCCGAACCGCAGGGCCTTCGCGGCGGCATATTCCGGTGAGTGGTAGCAGGCCACCGCGGTGTCGTAGTCCTTGAATTCAAGCACGACGTTGCGTGACCTTGCCGTGCCTTCCGGCGCCTCGAAGCGGCCGCCACGAACGATAAATCGCGCGCCATACTTGGCGAATGCCGCCGCATTGGCCGCGACGTATTCCTGATAGCCGACCGGATCGCTGACATCGACCCGCGCCACCCAATAGCCCTTCGCCATGCGCCCCTCTCCTTATAGCTTACGCGTGGTATCTCATGAGTGCGGCCGGTCGCCCAGCATCGTCGCCAGCACCGGCTCCATCGCCTTCGACATCAGTGCCTGCCCTTGAGCGGACGGATGCAGCGGCGGCTCCGGCGGTGTCAGCTTCGGATCGAGGAACAGGCCGCGGTTCAGGACGCCGTTGCGCATGAACAGCGCGGTCAGATCGAGGAACGATACCGTGGGGTCGGCCTTGTAGCGCTGTGCCAGTTGCTGATTGATCTGCAGGGTCGTCTCGCTGATCCAGGCCGAGCGTTCGGAGGGCAGCACGGCCAGCAGCAGGATTTTCGTCGTCGGCAACCGCTTGTGCAGATCGGTGATGATCGCGTCGATGCCGGTGACGGTATCCTCGGCGGACCAGTGGACCCGCCCCAGGTTGTTGGCCCCGATCAACACCACCGCCGCCTTAGGTGCGATGCCGGAGACCTCACCGTTGCGGATGCGCCAAAGCAGGCTCGCGGTGGTGTCTCCCTTGAACCCGAGGTTGACCGCGTGTCGATCGCCGTAAAAGCGCTGCCATTCCGGGGCAAAGTCCTGCCATTCCGGCGGGCCGGCGCGTTCCCAGTCCTGCGTGATCGAATCGCCCAGGAAGATCAGCTCCGGCTTTGCCTGTGCTAGCTCCCGCAGTTTTGCGTCATGCCGTGCCCGCCACCAGGGCAGGTCGGTGCGGGCGATCGGCGTGGCCGCCAGGATGGTGCGCACGTTCGCCGCGGCAGGACCCACGGCCAGTAAGACCAGCACGAGAACGCAACCCAGAGCGCCAGAGCTCCACCGCCGAAATGCCATTTGCCGAAACGTCCTCATGCTCATCCCGGCCGGTGCCTGGGACGGGCGGACAAGAAGCCGATCGGGCGTCAGGTCGCAAGATGGCGATGCAACCGGCGCGATCCGCCGCTCAGGCCGCGCGGGTGCAGCAGTGGCAGAATAAGCACGAGGCCCACGCCCCACATCAGGCAGGCAGCGGCGGACCGGACCATGTCGTTCGGCTGCCAGCCGAATGCGGCGGGATGCCCGGCGAGGGGGCGGACGACGAACCAGGTCATCAGAATGGCGAAGATGCCGGCGAGCCCGATCCTGACCAGGACGCGCTGCGGCAAGCGTGGCATGAGAGCACTGAACACACCGCCGTAGACCGCGCCCCAGAAGGTGACGCTGACCACCATCGGCGCATTGAACGGCGGCACGACAGCGACACGGAACGCCGCCTGCGGTGCGAGGCCCAGCCAGAAAAACAGTTGCAGGACGCTTTGATGGAAAAC
>DASWON010000036.1:0-4228 GCA_036398735.1 Rhodopila sp. | reverse complement strand
ACGGCCGATGACGGCGGCCTCCATTGCCGAGAAGCTCGAAGTCGGCGTGCGAACGATATACCGGGATATCGCGACGTTGCAGGCAAGGCGCATCCCGGTCGAGGGCGCACCGGGCATCGGCTACGTGCTACGCCGCGGCTTCAGCCTGCCGCCGCTGATGTTCACGCCCGATGAGATCGATGCCATCGCGGTTGGCGCGCGCCTGGTGCGGCGGCTGCGCGATGCCACGCTGCAAAACGCAGCCGAAAGCGTGCTGGCCAAGGTGACCGCGGTCTTGCCCCAACATCTTCAAGGGGGTCTCAGTGCCGCACCGTTCTTTGTGTCAGATGGCAGCGCGGACCCACCGAAGGGCGTCGACCTCGCAGAGATGCGGCGCGCGATTCGCGAAACCCGCAAGCTGCGGATCGGGTATTCCGACGTGCATGGCCGGCGAAGTGATCGGACCGTCTGGCCCATCGCAATGGCGTACTACGTCGACGTCACGGTGCTCGGCGCATGGTGCGAGCTGCGCAACGACTTCCGGCATTTCCGGGTCGAGCGAATACTTGCTTCCAGTACCCTGGAAGACCACTTCCCGACGGACAACGGCCGCTTGATGGAACGCTGGTTCGCGTTGCAGGGTCAACAATCGCGGATCGCATCGGCCTCATGAGGAAAGTTCGACCGAACGGACAGCACCCTCCGGCGACGAGATCGTTCGTATATCGATGCACACCCAGGACGTGCCGGCGCCGCCCGTGCGCGTAATACCAGTCCGCGGCGGCGCTGACCGCTATGCGAGCAGGGTTGGCGTGGCGGCTGCGCGAAATCAATGAGGTTCCAGCCGGCCGACGTTGCCGAAGAAGCAGCAATCCGGCCGGCTGGTATGACGTCGTTTTGCCGCCGCGTTACGGTTTCGCCGGCACAGCGTAATGTTGCCCGAGATACAGCACGATCGCCGCGGCGGTGGCATCGTCGATCGGCGCTCCGAAGGCCGTCCGCATCTTCGTCACCTCGGCTTTCCAGGCGTCGGTGGTGAGAAACCGGCTGTTCATGACGATGTAGTCCGAGGTGTGGCAGGCATTGCAGTTCGCACTGGTCAGGTCCTCTCCCACTCCCGGCTGCAGCGGCGCACGCCCCTCCTCCGCCAACACACTGCGCGAGCCCGGCACAGCCAGTGCCGCCAGTAGAGTGGCCAGCAGCAGCCTCAATGCGGCACCGTCGGGATCGCCAGCCGCGTCACGTCCACGCCGTCCCGCGCGCCCGTGGCTTCACGTCACCACCACGGCGATCGGGCGCGGCACGTTGTTATGGTATCCACCCGGATTTGCCTTCGGCTTCTCCGCCTGACGCTCGCCGGTCCGGCTCGTCGCACGGCTCACCAACCGGTAGGTGCCGCGACGCAGGAACCCGGTCTGCAGGCTGAAACGGCGATAGGCGTAGCGGCCAAGCGGACGGTCGAGCAGAGCGTCCTGCCAGCTGCCGCCGCCGTCGAGCGAAACCTCGACCCGATTGATCCCCGCCCCACGGTCCCAGGCGACACCCCGGATGGTGAACCCCGAACTGTCAACCTCGTTGCCATCCAGCGGATCGGCAATCACCGAGTTCACTACCAGTTCAGTGACCGGGACGGTCGTCTCCGTGACCTGCGACTGGAAAGGACGCTCGACCGGGAACAGGCCGGTCGGGACGCGATACGCTGTCTGCATCCAGAAGTTCCGCAGCGGCGTCGCGCTCACTTCGATCCGGGTCAGGTGCTTCATCCAGTACGTTCCGACCCAGCCGGGCACCACCAGCCGCGCGGGGTAGCCGTTCAGCAGCGGCAGTGGGGCGTTGTTCATGGCGATCGCGATGATCGTGTCGGTGTCGAGCGCCTTCTCCATGGGAATGCTCTTCTGAAACGGCGGCGTGGCGTCCGTCACCGGCATGTCGGCGCCGCTGAGCCAGACCTCCAGGGCGTCGGATTTGATCCCGGCCGCCTTCAGGATGTCGCGCAGCGCCGGGCCGCGCCATACCGCACACCCCATGCCGCCGTCGGGCCACTGCACCCCCGCGACATGCGGATCGGCGAAGCCGCGGCGGTTGCCGGCGCACTGGCAGACCGACAGGATCTCGTTCGACGGCAGATCCAGCAGGTCGCTCAGCCGCAGTCTGAGTGGCTTGGCAACCGCATCGCCGACGACCGAGAGCGACCAGCCGTCCATGTCAGCCGCGGAGGGCACGCCGGCCAGGTGATAGCGGACGTAGAACCGGTCGTTCGGTGTGACGGCCTCGGTGAACACGTTGATCGGCGAGGCATAGTTCGGGGGCCGGTCGGTCAGGCGCAGCAGGCGACGCTTGTCCGGCAGATTGACGAACCGGGCGATCGCGCGGGTGCCTTCGGGCAGGTCCGCCGGGATCCGCGTGCTCTCAACCGCTGATGAGGGCGACGCGAATACAGCCGCGCCTGCCCCGGCGATCATGTTCCGGCGCCGCATGCCTTTCGCCTCAATGTTCCGAGCCTCAATGCCTCGAGCCCCGGAGAGATCAGGCCGGAGCCCTTTAAGCCTCAGCGCTTCAAGTCCCAGTCGGGCCAACCCCAATCCGTGCGCGCCCGATCAGGCCACGCCCAGTCGGCTCCAGTGGGGCCACACTCCAGTCGGGCCAAGGCCCGGTCAGGTCACGCAGCCGAGCGTCTCGACGCGATCCGCCGACTATGCGCCGACCGACCCGGCGTCGTTGGGGGCCAACGGCCCGGCTCTGTCACGCCGCACCGCCAGGCTCCGAGGCTGTTCAGGTCGAGACCGGTCCACGCCCAACCGCCTCGGGCCCATTGGCGACGAAAGTGTTGCCCGATTCGCGAGCGCGCGGCAATCCGGATCCGGATCGGTTACTCAGCCGCTTGTTCGAGACCCCGGGCATAGCGCGTAAGGGCGCCCTCGTCGGTCGGGACTATTGGCGAGAAATCGGTATGCGCGATCCATTCGGCCCGTGTCGGCTTGCGGATGTAGTTGGAGATGGCGTTCAGGGTCAGATAGACGATCTTGCGCGGATACGGCGTGATGTTGCCGGCGGAACCATGCACGAGGTTGCCGTGGAACAGCAGCAGGCCGCCAGCCTTGCCGGTTGGGGCAACGATACCGCCGTTCGCGACCAGGTCGGTGACGGTCTGTTCATTCAAGGTCCACAGCGGATAGGACGTAGTGCTGGTGTCGTGTTGCGCCGCGAGGACACCATGGGTGTGGCTGCGCGGCACCAGCATCAGCGGGCCGTTGATCGGCATCACCTCATCGAGGAAGACGGCGATGTTCATCGCGCGGGGTGCCGGCATGCCGTCATCGCGCGCCCAGGTGCCGTAGTCCTGGTGCCACTGCCAGACGTCGCCGGTGAACGAGGCTTTGGCGTTGATCTTGTACTGGTGCATGTAGACCTGTTCGCCGAACAGTTGCTCGACGGGGCGGATCATGCGCGGGTGACGCGCCAGCAGGCCATGGGCCTCGTTGTAAAGATGAGCCGCGAAGGCCGTGCGAGGGGCGCCGGATTTCTCGCGCCAGACTTCCGGACGCTGCTGGCAATAGATCTGTTCGGCCGCGGACTTCAGGGTGGCGACCTCGTCGGCACTGAAAGTCTCCGGCAGGAACAGGTAGCCTTCCTCATGGAACTGACGGATTTGTGTCTGTGACAGCACGATCTGGCTTCCTCCTTGTTATTCGGCGTTGGTCGTGATTAGGCGGCGTTGGGCTGCAGCCGTTCGGCCGTTCTGAATGCGGCGGCCGCCGCGTGCTCTCGCGCGGCTTGTTCCGCCCGCGTGGCGTCACCGGCCAGCACATGGCGCAGGATGGCGGCATGTTCGTGGCGCCAGACCCGGGCAGCGTACTCGGGTTCACGCAGGACCGCGGCCATCGAACGCATCAGATGTGGCCATAGCGGCGAAGTCATCTCCTCGATCGCCGGGTTGCCGGACAGGCGATACAGAATGCGGTGGAAGTCGGTGTCTGCGCGCACCAGCACCGGGACCGGGGTCGCGGCGTCGAATGTCGCACCGACCTTGAGCTGGCGGTTCAGGTCGCTGATATCTTCCTGCGCGGCAGCTCCGGCGGCGACCGCGTGCGCGGCAAGGCGGGCGGCAAGTCCATCCACGACCTCGCGCACCTGATACAGCTGCGTGACGCGGACCGGGTCCAGCGGCACGACCCGCATCCCCTTGCCGCCGGTCTCCTCGACCAGTCCCTGCCGCTTCAGCAGATGCAACGCGTGGCTGACAGGCTGG
>DASWON010000035.1:0-15820 GCA_036398735.1 Rhodopila sp. | reverse complement strand
CGATGTTGACGGACTGCGCGTGCCCGGCTGCGGACAGTACAAGGAAAAGCGGAAGAAGGACCCAAAGGCGAAGCATTATGGATCCTGCATCCAGCCGATCACGAGGTCTTGCCCGCCGCCCGTCAGCAACACCACCTGCTGCCGTCCGCACTGGACGAGGTGGACGCGGCGTCGTGCATCCAGGGCGATCGATTCGCGCAATATCAATGTTCGTCCTGACCGAGGTTGTACCCGCCAGCCAGTGAACTGGAGCAACTTGGCCGCGGCGCCGATCAGCGCGATAACGCCGACCAGAACGGCGATGACGAGCATGATGGCCGGTGGGGTCATCGGCGCTTATCGCCCGCGGCTGTGGCGCGCGGGGCACCGGTGAAACGGCTCGTCGGAGCGTGTCCGGATGGCATCCGCGCGCTTCCGTCGGTTCGGTCCTGATCGACGGAAGCCAGCCCGCCTGACCTGGGGCGCGGATAAAGGCGTGTGCCGGGGCCTGCACTGAGCTGCATGGGACCATTTGACTGCGGTGGCATGAATAAGTCCTTAATGCCGAGCATTAACTTTCTATTCAGCTTTCTCTGGCAGATTAGGGTCATGGACCCTTCCCGCATTGGCCTCTTTGATCTGGCCGAAAAACGCCTGGTATGGACGGCGCAGCGACAAAGCGTCCTGGCGGCCAACATTGCGAATGCCAATACGGCTTCCTTTCAAGCCCGTGACGTCAACTCGTTCGCAAGCGTGCTGGCCGGGGCAGGGTCGATCGAGCCGGTGAGGACGCAGCCCACGCATCTGGCGGGCACGACACCGACCGGTCTGGCTTCACTGATCACCAATCCCCCGAAAGCCCGGGTGCTCGATGGCAACGCGGTCTCGCTGGATGAACAGCTGACCAAAGTGGCGGATACAGAAACGACCCAGGCGTTGGTGACGACGATCTGGAAGAAATACGTTGGATTATTCAACATGGCTCTTGGCCGATCGAGTTAGTCATGGCAGGCGACCTGAACCAGGCACTCAATATTTCCGCGACAGGCATGGACGTGCAGACCGCGCGACTGCGCGTGATCGCGCAGAACGTGGCCAACCAGGACACCACCGGTTCCTCACCGGGCGCCGATCCTTACCGGCGAAAGACGATCACCTTTGAAAGTGCGATGGACCGGGCCGCGGGGGTGGAGGCGGTTCGCGTCAAGAAGATCGGTCTCGATGAGGGCGATCTGCCCTTGCGCTATGATCCGGCGAATCCGGCCTCCAATGCACAGGGCTACGTGAAGTTGCCGAATGTCAACACTTTCATCGAGGTGATGGACATGCGCGAGGCCGAACGCTCCTACAGTGCCAATCTCTCAGTCATGCAGGCGACGCGCAGCATGCTGAACAAGACGATCGATCTGCTGAAATGAGCGCGATCCCGACTATCGTCGTTACGCCCTCAGCGGCAGCGGACGCTTACACCCGCACCGCGCGGAGCGGGGCCTCCGGCGGCGATCCGGGGGCAAGCTTTGGCTCCGCCGTCACGCAGGCTCTGGGTGAGGCTGTGCAAACGGGCCACACGGCCGACGACCAGACCATGAAGGCGCTCAATGGCGGCGGCAACCTTACCGAGGTGGTCGCCGCGCTTTCTCATGCTGAACTGACCCTGCAGACCGCGACGGCGATCCGCGACCGGATGGTGCAGGCCTACCAGGACATCATGAAGATGCCGATCTGACCCATGAACGAAGCCGATGTCGCCGCGTTGCTGCACGACTGCATGATCGTGACCATGAAGCTGAGTTTTCCCGTCCTGGGGGTTGCGCTCGTGGCCGGCCTGCTGATCTCCTTCATTCAGGCCGTCACCCAGATCAATGAGGCCACTCTGGCGTTTCTGCCCAAGGTCGTCGCGATCGGCATCGCCCTGCTCGTGCTCGGACCGTTCATGGCGGCGACCCTGTCGGGCTTTTCGCATCGGGTCTTCGACAGGATCGTGGCTATCGGTGGGTCATGAACCTTACCCAGGCAGCGCTGTTGGTCTGGGCCCCGGCGTTCGTGCTGGTGCTGGCAAGGGTAGGGGCGGTGATGGCCCTGCTGCCGGGCCTCGGAGAGGCGGTCGCGCCTGCGGTTGTGCGGATCGGTCTGGCCTTGTGCATCACAATTCTCCTGCTGCCGGGACTCCTTTCGCTGATACCGCCGGTCCCGGATGCCGGTCTGGCCATGGGATTGATGATCGCGGGTGAGATCGTCACCGGGCTCTGGTTCGGCTGGATCACACGGATGGTCGTTCTGGCCTTGCCGGTCGGCGCACAGTTCATTGGCTATCTGATCGGACTGAACAGCGTGCTGCAGCCGGATGCGGAACTCGGGGCACAATCGGGGGTCCTGGGAAAGCTCTTTGAGGTGGCGGCGCCCGTCCTCTTGCTGGTGTCCGGACTATACAGACTGCCTTTGATGGCCTTGCGCGGGCTGTTCCAACTGGTCCCACCCGGGCAGATGCTGCCCGCCGGAGACGGCGCCGGAATCGCCACTCACGCTGTCGGGGCGGCGTTCAGCCTCGCGCTGCAGCTTGCCTCCCCGTTCGTGGTCATAGCGATTGTCTGGCATCTTGCCATGGGTCTCGTCGCGCGCATCGTGTCACGTATGCAGATCTACTTCGTATCGATGCCTGGACAGATCTTGGCGGGGCTTGCGCTGTTGCTGATAACCGGCAGCGCGATCATCATGGTGTGGCGAGACGGTGTGGAGGCCACGTTCATGGCCCTTCCAGGCGCCGGCTGAGCCATGGCGGAAGGTGACAGCGACGACCGAACGGAGGCCGCGACCTCAAGACATCTGGATCAGGCCCGCGAACAGGGACAGGTGCCGGTGTCCCGGGAGGTGGTGACGTTCGCCAGCCTCGGGGCTGTGGTTCTGGTTCTGGGCTATCAGTCGCAGGCCTTGATGCAGCGCTTGCTACCGAACCTGATCGTCTTCCTGACCCATGTCGGCGACGCCAATATACTGGGCTCCAGCGAACTGCGTTCAACGTCAACCGGTATAATCACGGTGATCATACCGATGCTTTGCGCCGCTGTATTCGCCGGCGGTGCCGCGGTGCTGCTGCAAACCAAGTTCCTGCTGAACCTCGGCGCCTTGAAACCGAAGTTTTCGCGGGTCAGTCCCATGGCCGGCGCGAAGCGTCTGTTCGGCTTGGACGGTATAGTCGAATTTATTAAGTCGCTGGCGAAGTTGGGGCTTCTGGGTCTGGCAATGTGGCTCTCGGTCAAGGGTGACTGGCCGGCGCTGACGCGTCTGCCGTGGCAGGACCCGCATAGCCTTTTGGCCGCCGCGGCCCGCCCGGTGTTTCACCTCTTTATTGCCAGCCTTTGTATCCAGGGGCTTGTGGCGGGTGCTGATTTCATGTGGGTCCGCTTCCGTCACACGCGCGACATGCGGATGAGCAAGCAGAGCGTTCGCGACGAATTAAAGGACACCGAGGGAAATCCGCACATCAAGGCGCGCATACGGCGCATTCGAGTGATGCGGGCTCGCAGGCGCATGATGGCCAAAGTACCGACGGCAACAGTCGTGGTGACCAATCCGACGCATTACGCGGTCGCGCTTGCCTACGACAGGGCGATCAATCCGGCACCACGCATCGTGGCGAAAGGGGAAGACTCCCTCGCCGCGCGGATCCGTGAAGTCGCTGCCGCCAATGGCGTGCCTGTCGTGGCCAATCCCCCGCTGGCGCGAGCGCTGTATCGGCTCGATCTTGATACCGAAATCCCGGCGGAGCACTATAAGGCGGTGGCGGAGATCGTCGCCTACGTTTGGCGTCTGCGCCAGCCAGGACAAGCGGTCGCCTGATGTGACGCCGCGGCAGCCGGCGTTGCTTTCCGAAAGATCGCAAAGGCAGGCTATTTAAGGGCTTTCCCGACTCGGCAGTTGAGGGCGATCCTGAGCGAGAGCCGAGCACCGCCGGAGCCACGGCTTGCGATCTGAGACATGTGCGGGCTTCGCGGAATAAGGACCCGGGTCGCGGGGTTTCAAAGACCCATCTGGTGCTGGAATTCAGGGCTCGGTTCGGCATCCGGGTGGAGAGCGCTGGCGCGCAAGAGGGGGCAGGGCCGCCGGTCGAGTGGCTTGGATAGCGCCGGTCCGAGTCCGTGCGACGGTCTGTCACGAACGTGACGACATATTTGACGTGAATTCTCAAGGCGGGGTTGGGGAAACAGGATGGCAGCAGGGCGGCAGAGACCGGGAACAGGGGCCTGCGTCGGACCCGGGCCCGGATCAGGCCCTACGCCACTTCCCCGATTTGAACTCAGATCTCGGTTCAGATCGGGGAAGTGGCGGGTTTGAGTTTGAGGAAGATGGGTGTTCCGTTCTCAGAAAGTTCTTGCTCTGTGTCGAGGTTTTGGAACATAATGGGCACATGCGTTCAAAAACGTTCAGAGGGGCGTCCAGAGGGACGTTCAGAGGGGCGTTCAGAGAGACATTTGGAGGGGCCCGATCCTGAACTCCCGATGTCTGGATTTCGGCGTCCAGAGCTTCAAATCCGAATGTCATACACGCGTTGGTTGCAATTGGACATCCTATGCGTGTAAAGTCAACGAAGACACCTGCGCTGATGTCGAATCAGGGAATAGTCGGAATGGAAAAGAACAAAGCGCTCGACGCCGCAATGGCACAGATCGAGCGGGCGTTCGGCAAGGGCTCGATTATGCGCATGGGAGCGCGCGCCGGGGATGAGCAGATCGAAGTGATCCCTTCGGGCTCGCTCGGCCTCGACCTTGCGCTCGGCATCGGCGGCCTGCCCCGTGGCCGTATCGTCGAAATCTATGGCCCAGAAAGTTCCGGCAAGACGACGCTGGCGCTGCATGCGATCGCGGAAGCCCAGCGCCGTGGCGGGACGTGTGCGTTCATCGACGCCGAACACGCGCTGGATCCGACCTACGCTCGCAAACTGGGTGTCGACGTCGATAACCTGCTGATCAGCCAGCCCGATGCGGGTGAACAGGCGTTGGAAATCGCTGACACGCTGGTCCGTTCAGGTGCGATCGACGTTCTGGTCGTGGACAGCGTTGCCGCGCTGGTGCCACGCGCAGAGCTGGAAGGAGAAATGGGCGACAGCCACATGGGCTTGCACGCCAGGCTCATGAGCCAGGCCCTTCGCAAGATCACCGGCAGCGTCAGCCGCAGCAATTGTATGCTGATCTTCCTGAACCAGATCCGCATGAAGATCGGCGTGATGTTTGGCAATCCGGAGACGACGACGGGGGGCAACGCCCTGAAATTCTACGCGTCTCTCCGGCTGGAAATTCGCCGCATCGGTCAGATCAAGGAGCGTGACGAGGTCGTAGGGAATCAGACCCGCGTCAAGGTCGTGAAGAATAAGCTCGCCCCCCCGTTCCGCCAGGTCGAGTTTGATATTATGTACGGCGAAGGCATCAGCAAGGTCGGCGAATTGCTCGATCTTGGCGTTAAGGCCGCTGTTGTGGAAAAATCCGGCGCATGGTTCAGCTACGACAGTCAGCGCATCGGACAGGGGCGGGAGAATGCGAAGCAGTTCCTTCGCGAGCACCGTTCAATCGCGGACGCTATCGAGGTGAAGGTGCGGGAGCAATCCGGCGTCATCGCGAATACGATGCTTGCGGCGGCCGTCGATGACGCCGAGGAAGCCGAAGCGGCTGAATGAGTCGATTCTGCCGGATGTCTCACTGACCGATGGGGATCATGAACTGATCGCGGCGGCGAACGCGGTGCTGGCAGACCATTACCGGCCCTTCTGGCATATGGTCGCCGCTGCGATCCGTTCCCAGGACGGTCGAATTTGGACTGGTCTGCACATCGGCACCACGGTCGGGCGTCTTTCGGTCTGCGCCGAGGCTGTGGCTTTCGGGCGTGCGCTGTTGGACGGGGACGGGACAATCCAGACGGCCGTTGCCGTGCGGCATCCGAAGCCGGAGGAAGAAAACCGCGAACTGGCCGTCGTTCCGCCATGCGGCGCGTGCCGGGAGATGATCCTGGATCATGCGCCCGGCGCGATGATCATCGTCAAGGATGCAGATCTCCTCATCAAGCTGCCGATCCGAACGCTGTTGCCGCTGCCCTATCGACGTTGAGGTCCGGCTCCCGAAGAGCGGCACATTCTGGGACGGAGGCCTATGTCGTCGGCCCCATAGGCTGGGCCGGTATGTCCGCACTCGGCGTCGTGGGTTCCCCAGACCCGTTGATACCTCAACACCTGGCGTTGTGATACCGGTCCGAGGTGACGATGACTGGTAATGGACGCAGGGATGGCGTAGCGGCTGCGCGCGAAATCAAAACGGGTTACCGGCCGGCCAACCGTCGCCGAAGAGGCAACATTCGGCCAGCTGGCATGAGTCCCGCGACCTAGCGGTATCTCAGCACTTGGCGCCCTAATTCGCCCCGAGCCGTCGCGGTTTCCGGGCCTCATGACGTCAGCCCCGCCAGCTCCTCGACATCGTCGGCTTGGTGGCGTCAGCAGCTCCACGTCCGACCGGCACTTCCGGACCAGTCAGACCCTGTCGAACCTGATCCGCCCGCTTTGGATGCCCGGCGTGACCAAGCTCCGGTCAGGTCGCCGCACCGTTGCGGTGCGAAAAGGCTGTCTCCGCACTTGTGACGAACTCCAGCAAGGCAGTTCGCCCGTCCTCGGTTGCGCGCTTGGCACGAAGAATGGCGTTCGCGACATCACCTGGGTCAGCGATCCGCTCCGACCAGGCGCCGAGGTCTTTGGCGAGATCGGCATATCGGCCCCCGAGGTCGCGCGCCTTATGCCTCTCATGAGACAGCTTCATATGGGGGATCTCGATCGCCATCGTGTTGTTGTTGAGCACGATGGTCAGGCTTGGAATCCCTGCGCGGACGGCCGTTTCCAGATCGAGACCGGTCATTCCGAACGCCGCGTCACCCATGAAATTGACGCAGAACTTGTCGGGCGCGGCGACCTTCGCGCCGATGATCAGACCGAGGCCAGTGCCGAGCTGATGCGATTTGCCCCAACCGAGATAACCACGCGGCCGGGTCGCGCGGTAGAACGGCAGAAGCTGATCGCGCGGGCTGCCGGAGTCGTGGGTGACGATCGCATCTGCGGGATCAACCACACGCATGAAGTCCGACATGACACGATAGGGTGTCATCGGCGTTTCAGCGCTGCTCAGTTTCGCATGCCAGCGAGCGAGCCAGGCCTCCCGTTCGGCTGCCAACTCCGCCGCCGGAGACCGGTTGAGGCGTTTACCGCCCAGCCGGTCCTTCACGGCCGCGATCAGGCTGGCGAGAACCAGCTTGGCGTCTCCCAGCAGCGCAACCTCGGTCTGGTAGGATTTGTGCAGATCCCGCGGATCGTTGGTCGCGTGGATGATCGCGACATTCGGGGGCAGGGCCGGGGTCGTCAGAGGATGCTTCGTGAAGCCACAGCCGATGCCGAAGATCAGGTCGGTCCTGGTGTGCAGGAACAGCCGGCCGGGCCCGCTGAACGTGTTGCCGCCCGAACCGAGGGCCAGGGCATGGTCCTCGGGGAAGGCGCTCTTGCCGTCCACCGTCGTCATGACGGGGGCCTGCAGCAGGTTGGCCAGTTCCGTCAGCTCGTCGGACGCCTCGGCGTACAGCACGCCCTGTCCGGCCAGGATCATCGGGTGCGAGGCGGCCAGCAGCAGCTTCGCCGCCTGGTCGACGTCCTGCGCATTGGGGGCTGAAATGGTCGCCGCGACCGGCCGGTAGGCTTGCGCGTCGTCGCCGGCATCGAGGTCCACGATGTCGCGCGGGACCTCGACCATGACCGGCCCGGGCCGACCGTTTTTCAGTCCGTTGAATGCGCGTCGCATGACTGCGGTCGTCGCCTGCGGGACGACGATCTCTTCCACCTGCTTGGTGACCGAGGCGTAGGTCCGGCTGGACCGGAATGTGGGGAATACCTGGGACTGGTCGCGGGCATGCGCGAGCGGCAGGAACAGGACGGGGACACTGTCGGAGTACGTCGTGGCGATCCCGGGAAACGCGTTCTCGGCTCCCGGGCCGTATTGCATCATGAACACGCCGGGGGGCTTGCCATTGGTCACGCGTGCGAATCCGTCGGCCATGTCGACACCGACACGCTCCTGCCGGCAGATAATGGGCCGAATGCCCGCGGCGACCGCGTTTTCGATCAGGGACGTCGTGGGGAAGCAAAAAAGTGTCGACACGCCCTCCCGCTTGAGGACTTCGACGATGGCATCCGCGGTTCGCATTGCGGCATTTCCTCTGCTTTTTCTCAATGACTGCCACCGTAGGCGGTGCGGCCATGCAGGGGAAGACGGGCAGGCTGCCCGGCCCGGAAACGGTCACGCAAGCTTGGGTGGATCAGACGGCAGCGTCCGACAGCGGGATTCCTGAGAACGTCGCGGCCAGCGGACAGTCGAGGTTCCAGCTGGTTCCGAGATCGGTGTTGATGTTCCACCCGGCCGGCATCGGCATTTCCGAAAAGTTGTCTGTCACGGCGTTGCCACGGCCGATCTGCCCAGGGCCGTAAGGGTAGAACAGCTGGCACGCGCTCGCGGCATTCCGAAGCGGGCTGCCGAGAACAAGCTGCAGATGGGTCGCATCCACGCGTCGGCAGGAAATCGCCGGCACGATCGGCCCGTCGTTGCCGGGGGTGCCGCCGTCCATAACTGCGAAACCGCTTCCCGCTAGCGCCTGCAACGGGACCTTCAGGTCGTTGCCACTGTCATGAACGACGGTGATGATCAGTGCCGTATTCGACTGTCTGTAGACGTGCACGATGGAAGGCCCTCCCACCTTCGGTAACGCCGCCGGCACCGTCGCTATCGAGTCGCCATATCCGCTGGCGAGCAGGCGCCGTGCAACAACGGGAGCGGCCAGCATCGCCAGCCGTAAATTGTCGGCGCTGTCGCGGTGGGCGGAGTCGCCGCCTGTCGCGATCCCCGTTGCCGGGTCCCAGGAGGCGCCGCGGGCATTGCTGTCGCTGGTCTGGCAATTACCGATGATGACGTTTTCGGCGAGGTCGGATGCTATGCTCTGAACAACTTGCCGGTGCATCGTGATGCCGTCGGCCGATCCGTACGGAATAGCATTCCACCAGACAAGAGGAACCCTCTTGCTGGTGTCTCCGAGCATCGCGCGCAGCAGAGAGAGGAATCGAAGTGCCGCCGACTTGAAGGTCGCAGATTCGCTGTACTGGCGAAGACTGTCGGTCTCGCTCCATGGCCAGACGATGGCACACAGATCAGACAGATCTTCGGCCGCAAGGCCGGCCACCGCCTGCTGGACAGCCAGACCGTCAGCGCCCAGCGACCAACCAGACGGACTGGAGCCATCTCCGGGGTCCTGCACGAAGCTGCCGGGATATCCCGCGCCGGACACCGCATAGATGCCGTGTCCGCTCTGCATCGTGTAGCTCGTCGGGCTCCCGGTCGTATCCAGGACATTGTAGGCGAGCGCCCCGAGGTACCAACCGAGGCCTCGTGCGAGCAGAGCGGCCGCTCCATCGTTGATCGAATAATTGATCGCGTTGGATTGGCCGTTGACAATGAGATAGAGGCCTTTGCGTGCGCCTCGGGCCCAGCGGCCGGCGTAGCGCGCAAGGGCGGCCGCTTCGGCATCCGAGACAGCGCGGTTCCAGGCGGCGGCTTCGTGAAACCAGCACTGAGCGGCGCCGAACGGGGTGCTGTCGTGTAGCAGAACCATGGCTCCGGCCAAGGGGCCGGCGGCCCAGGACGCGGACTGCGCCACCTTGTTATTGTCGAGCCACAGATCCGCGCCGGAGGTTGGCGTGTAGCGAAGGACGACCGAATGCGTGTGACGCCGGGTTATCGTTGAAGTCACGACGCTCTGGCCGCTGCCGGGAAACAGAATCAGC
Organism: Rhodopila sp.; assembly: GCA_036398735.1. Lineage (GTDB taxonomy): Bacteria > Pseudomonadota > Alphaproteobacteria > Acetobacterales > Acetobacteraceae > Rhodopila. Next base: position 5,991 of record DASWON010000035.1, on the reverse strand, counting down.
CTGCCGCTGCCGCCGCGGCTGTCCACCTGCAGGATCGGCTGGTTGCCGATCGTCATGAGTGTAATCGGATTGGCGTCGACGTTGGTGCCCTGGCGCCAGTTCGGCCGTGACCAGACCAGGTACCAGGTCCAGCTTGTCGCAGTGCTCGTGAAGGTTCCGGGCAACTGCCAGCCGGCGTCGGGGTCGAGTGTCGGCTGCCGCAAGCCGTCCGCGGTCACCGGATAGCCCGCGCCACCGAGCAATCCCGACAGGTGTGGCGCTCCAGAGGCAAGGCTTGCACTGGCCGAACCGGAGAAGGGGAGCAGGTTCCTGCCATTTCCCGAGAGATCGATCAGCGCGGTGGCAGACGCGTTCCACACAGTCACCGGCGCGTTGCCGAGGCCCAACAATCCGCCGGGGGAACTGGCGTCCCACCAGCCAAGGGCGCCTTGGACGGTCTGCGTCAGAGTGGGTGACGACGAGCCCCCTGACGAGCCGTCCGATCCTCCCCCGGACGACAGCGGTGCGCACAGCGCGAGCCGATCAAGTCCGAGCCCCATGGCCTGGCCGGGGCGGACGAAAACGAGGCTCATGTGCTATTGCACCAGGAACGCGGTCTGGACGACGGTCGGCGCGCTGCCGTCGAGACCCTCAGCCCAGGCGTACCAACTGCCGGCAGTCATCGGGGTGGGCACGTAGGCGCCCCACAGGTTGGAATTGACGTGTGTAGCCGCGGACCAGCTGGTGGGCGGCGTTGTGGCCGATGCTGAGAAGCCGAACTGGATCGGCGAATCCGCGGGTGAAACCTGTGCGTTGACCCCGATCGTGCCGCTGGCGTGCGCGTAGGGTCCGGCTGGCACCATGATCCAAGTGATCGAGGTTACGCCGGCGGAGGCAGCCAGCGTGACCGCGGTGACTGTTGCCGAGGCCGGCCCGGCGCCGACGCCGTTCACCCCGTTGACGGAAAAATCGTAGCTCGTCCCGGCCTGAAGCCCGGAGATGCTGCCTCCCGTTCCGGTCATGCCGGTGACGGTGGAGGTCGAGTCTGACGATCCGCTCACCTTGTAATGCACCGTAAAGCTGGTGGCTGCGCTGCTTCCGGTCTGGGCCGCCCAGCCAAGCTGAACCGTGCTGCTCGATGTCGGGTTTGCCGTCAGCCCGGTGACTTGCAGTGGCAACGTCGGCGGAGCAATGCTCGCGGTCACCACGGTCAGTATTGCGGAGGCGGCGCCGACCCCGCTGGTGTTCTGTGCTGATACCACAACGTCGTAGCTTGTCGCGGCCTGCAGGGCGGTGAGTTGACAGCTTGTCGCGTTCAGCACGGGTGCGCTGGTGTTCCAGGCTGTTGTACCGCTCGGGCGGAACTGCACGATATACGACAGCACGACGCCACCGCTTGACGGTGACTGCCACGAGAGCGTGATGGTCGTCGGGGTGGTCGCCAGACTCGACAGGCCGCTGACCTGGCCGGGCGGCGCGGTTCCTGACGCGGCGGTGGGCATTGCCGCGAAGGCTATCGTTCCACCGGAATAGGTGGCGCATGACAGCGACGCCGACTGCCAGGGAGCGAGCAGCAGGCTGCCGTTGGAGCTCACAAAGCCCGAACCAAGCGCGATGCTACCGCTGCTGGCGTTGATCACCGTGCACTGGAAGCCGCTGCCCATGTTGTTGACCAGCGGTGTCAATGTGATCGGCTGACTGCAAACGAGTATGCGGCCATTGTGAATGGTGGTGTCGAGATGCGTATCGGTGGTGATCTCGACCACCGGAGCCTTGTACATCGATAGTTTCTGGGCAATCCAGATCCAGATGGCACTGAAGCTTTGGGCGGCCATGACATTGCTGCCCTGGGCTACCCAGATCGTGTCCGAGTCGCTGGCGGCGCCGGCAGGCGCGGCCTGATCAATCGTCACGCCGCCCAGGAAGTTGCTGTAGCTGATTGCATAGTCCGAGCCGGCATGGCTGACGCCAACCAGATCCTGCGCCGCCAGTCCGGTGAGCGCCTGCAGGTCACCGATCGGATTGCCGGCCTGGCCGCCCCCGGTGAGCGTCCCCGTCGCGGAAATGACCCCGTTGGGGTCGATTGCGACGTTCTGGCCGGCCGAGAACAGCCCTCGCAGCAGGGAGGCCGGCATCAGCATCGGGCTGCCCTGGTTGGAGATCACCAGTTCGGATGCGGTCGATAGTGTTGACGTCGGCTGAAACCCGGCATGGTCCAGTCCATTCGCGACGAGCGTGCCGGCAACGAGATCGATGCCCGCGCCGACATCAACCTGCTCCGGGCCGCCAGAACCAAGGCTGGTCCTGCCGAGGAGGGATGGTGATGCAACGATGATCGCGGGTTGCGCAGAGGCCAGCAGCGCCCCCACGGAGGTGGCTCGCGCCGTGCCGCCTTGGCTGATCGGCACCTCATCGGCGGCTGAAATCGTATTCGCCGAGGGTAGCTGGGATATGGTTGGCATCTATGATCTCGACCTGAAATACGCATTGCGGGTGGCTGGTATCCGATCGCGAGGCAGCGTTGGCCGTGCGGCGACCACACGCGGCGGCATTGCACTGGGTACCTCAGACCAAACTCGACGCATTGCGCTTTTGCGACGCCCGATATCAGGCGGCGACCGCGCTGCCGCTGCACGAAGAAATCCAGCGCTGGCCATCGAAGAAAACTTCCACGCCGCTGCCGCCGCCTGCCCCTTCGTTCGGCTTGCGTCCATTCCATGCGTAGGCTTTCGCGCCCGCTACCACGCCTCCCGGCAGGTTTCCGACGGCGTAGGATGGCAGCGTGACCGGACCGAGAAATCGGGGAGAGACGATATTCGTCCAGAATACCTCATGCCAGAAGGCACTTCCGTCGGAGACGATGTGGTATCGGTCGTTGATACGCAACGTGATCGGTCCGGAGTCGATACCGTCCGTGCCATTGGGGACGACGTTGACAGCCCCTGATCCAGCCATGGAGAAGGTAAAGCCGGTTCCCGCAGCGACGGTATTGGCGGCAGGTAGCGTGACCGTAAAATTGTTCCCGCCCACCAGAAAGACCATGCATCCGGAAGTATAATTCGGAATGACGGAAGACGAAGAATAGACACCGACCCATCCCACCGAGATGCCCTTGCCTACCGGAAAGGAGAACGTGCCCTGGTTCCAGCGAAGGACGTTGTTCGGTGCATCGTACAGCAACCGGTTGGTGTTCGTCCCCTCGAAGGCGATCGCCTGACCGGCCGACATCTTGATGACCGGGGCATTGTTGATCTGCTGTGCCCAGGTCGTATCCAGGACGGCGTTGGAAAACGGAACACCGATACCGAAAACCGTCTTGGCGCTGCCGGAGGATCCGCCGCTGAGATAGACGCCGATGATGTTCGCGACCTCCACCGCCGCTCCCGCGGGGTTGTGCTGGCCAATGACCAGGCTCTGGATGGTTCTGACATTGGCATCGTCCGGGCCGTTTCCGAACCAGTCCATCTCGACCGTGAGCGATGCATTCGTCACGCTCGATGGCTGTGCTGTGGTGTCTCGATATTCGAGGCAAGCGGCCCACATCTGCGGTTGCGGCAACCCGGTGGACGCCGCCTGGCGGATCGCTTGCACGTAGCGGCCGACGTGCTGAGCCGCTGTCGCGGCGTTCGGAGTTTGTGTTCCAACCCACAACAGACGGTCAAGACCGCCCCAGACGTAGTTGCCTGGGCTGCTGTAAATGATCGTGTCGGCGCGAACGTTGGCGATGACCGCGCCGTTGGCCCCGCCGCTGTGATTGACGACGTAGGATGATTGATTGACGGCAAAGTCGGTTGGCTGCGATGCCCCCTGGGACGTTGTCATGCCGGTCGGGGTATTGCCGAGGACAAAGCCTGGCAGGACAAAGCTGACCGGAGCGCCGCCGGCCGGGATGGCCGCACCAAGCGGGGTTCCATCAAACAGCACGGTGCCGTCGACGATCCACTTGACCCGCTTGCTTAGTGCGATTCCCCAGGTGCCCGGCGGTTGCAAGACCGTCTTGCCGTTGGGCACGTAGATGACCGAGCCCGCTGCGGCCGCCTGGTATGCGGCCTTGAAAGCGGCCGTATCGTCGGTGACACCGTCGAGCCTGGCTCCGTACGGCGGCAGTGTTACATTGATGACGCCCAGGGTGCTCGGGTTTGCATCGACATATGACTTTGTGGCGGCCTGCAACGGCGCGGCAGGAATACCGGTCAGCGTCAGGGCCCCGGCCAGTGTCCCGCCGGAGCGGGGCAATGCCGTCGCGACCTGGCCATCCACATACTGTTTGGTGGCGCCATGCTGGGCTGCTGTCGGAGGCGCGGACAACGAGAGCATGCCGGTCAGCGATCCGCCCGCGAGCGGCAGTGCCGTAACGACCTGGGCATCGACATAGCGTTTCGTGGCCGCCTGCGTGGCACTGGTTGGATCGGCGCTGAGTGCGAGCGATCCAGTCAGGCTGCCTCCGGTTCGGGGCAAGGCGGTCAGTACTTGGACATCCACGTAATTCTTGGTGGCAGCCTGCGCCGTCGCCACCGGATCGGATGCGAGTATGAGCGCTCCGGTCAGTGTGTCTCCGGCGCGTGTGAGCTTGGTGTCAGCGTATTGCTTCGTGGCGGCCTGCGTTGCAACGGTCGGATCGCCGGCCAGAAGCACGGCCCCCGTGAAGGTCGCACCGGTCTTGGAAACAGCGGTGAGAAACTGGTTGTCGACATATTGCTTGGTCGCTGCCTGGAGTGTGCCGGTCGGGTTTGACGCAAGATACAGCGCACCCGTCAACGTGTCGCCATTGCGCATGACACGCAGGTCGACGTATTGCTTTGTGCTGGCCTGCAACGGCACCGCCGGATCCGATGCCAGCAGCAGCGACCCGCTCATCGACGCGCCGGTTTGGGAAACCGAGCCGGTGATCCGGGCATCGACATAGTTCTTGGTCGCCGCCTGGGGCCCTAGAACTGGATCGGAGGCGAGGATCAGGGCACCGGCCAGCGTATCGCCGGTTCGCAAGATCCTCTGGTCGACATATTGCTTTGTGGAAGCCTGGCCGTTGCTCGTCGGATCGGACGCCAGCAGCAGGTTGCCCGTTAAAGTGCCGCCGGATTTCGGCACTGCTCCGGCCACCTGGACGTCGACATAGTTCTTGGTGGCCGCCTGCAGCGCGGAGACGGGGTCTGCAGCGAGCGCCAGGACCCCGGCCAGGGTATCGCCGGTGCGGGCAAGCCTCAGATCCACATAGCGCTTGGTGGCCGCCTGCAGCGCAACGGTGGGATCGGCGCTGAGCAGCAGGTTGCCCGCCAGGGTGCCGCCTCCGATCGGCAACAATCCCGCGGCGATACCATCCGCATATGCCTTGGTCGCGGAATCCAGCGGACGCTGCGGCGCCGCCGAAAGGGTCAGCACGCCCGACATCGACCCGCCCGACAGCGGCAGTGTCGTGGAGACCTGCTGGTCGACGTATGCCTTGTTCGTCGCCTGCGTCGATGTCGTGGGGTTGGCCGCCAACACGAGGCTGCCGGTCATGGTACCGCCCGTAAGCGGTACTACGTTCGCCGTCAGTTGGGCCAGCGTCTGGGCGGTCGTCGCGCCGGCGGGCGTGACCAGGGCCTGCGACAGGTTGATATTCGCGCCGCCCGAGATGCCATTGAGGAACTGGCCATAGGAAACCGCGACATTCCGGCCGGTCTGAGACATCGAAATCAGATCGCTGCTCGCGGGTACCGTCCCGGCCGGAAGCGCCGGGATCGAAAACGGAGAGGCGGTAGCCGACAGTGTCGAACCGTTGAAACTCAGGTTGTTGCCGACCGTGATGACCTGCGGGGCGCCGACCCCGGTCCCGGGGCCACCAAGCAATGAGCCCGCTGGCAGCGTCAGTTGCGGCTGAACTCCATTCAGGACCTGGGCGCGTGTGATCTTCCGCGCCAGTCCGCCCTGCGTAACGACAAACTCGTCGGAATCGGAGGCCGAGGTGGCGGGAGCGAGCTGGTCAATTGTAGGCATCGATACTTGTTCTCCGGTCCCCGTGATCTTCCGTGG
>DASWON010000034.1:0-3347 GCA_036398735.1 Rhodopila sp. | reverse complement strand
ACCTGGCCATACTGTCCGGCCTGGCCATTGATACTGCCGACGTTCACGATACGGCCGTATTTGCGTTCCCGCATCCCCTCGAACGTCAATTTGCACAGGTTGAAGCAGGAGCCGAGGTTGGTATCGAGCACCGCGTCCCACATATCCCGGCGCATCCGCAGCAAAGTGCCGTCGCGAGTGATACCGGCGTTGTTCACCAGGATCTCGATCGGTCCGTGTTCGGCGACGACTTTGGCAACGCCGGCCTCGCACGCCTCGAAACTGCATACATCGAATTTGGCGAGAGCGATGCCGGTCTCGGCTTGGAAGGATTCCGCGGCTGCGTCATTCGACGCATAATTGGCGATCACGTGACGGCCCTGAGCTTTGAGGGCGAGGCTGATCGCCGCTCCGATACCCCGGGTGCCGCCTGTTACGAGTGCGACGCGTGCCATTGGAACCTCCCCTTTTTGTTGCTCCAGACCAGGAAGACATACCACTTCCGCGGGGCATGCAAAGGGCTTAACGCCCGGGTCCAGCTTGGTTTTGTGCCGGATTCAGCATCGATTTCGTGGTCCGTCGCGGCATACCGATCAGTAGCGCGACCAAGGCGCTGACTTGCAGAAGTGCGGCTGCGGCGAACACCAGCGGGGCCTCGCCGTTCGATGCGTCGCCCGCCGCGGCTTGCAGCGCGCCGAAGGCCAGCGGGGCCAGTGCGTAGCAGCCCTGGCTGATTCCCAGCACGAGAGCCACCGCGCGCGGGACATCGGAAGCGGAAAACTCGCTCTGTGCGATCAGCGGCGGCAGGGACGCCGTGTTGCCGATCCCCAGCCCGAAGAGCAACGTTCCTGCCACCAGAAGCGGTGCGTTATGGCCAGCAGCCAGCAGCAGCGCAACCGATCCGGCGATCTGCACAGCGGCGTTCACCATTCCGACAACACGCCGGTTGACTCCCGGGGACAGAACCAGGGCGGGTATGGAACGGCCACCCAGCGCGGCCACCGTCGCGGCACCCATTACGGCGCCGGCACCATCGTGGCCGAGGCCGGGAACCAGCAAAGAGAATAACTGCATGATCAGCCCGATCTGGGCGGTCAATCCCAAAGATGCCGCCGCCGCCTGGGTGATGACGCGGCGATCGCGCCACCGTCCGCCGGGCCCGATCGGCTCGAGCCGTGCCTGGGAACGCTTGACCGGTCCCGCGGGAGAAACATCGCCATCAACGGTTAGACGGAGGTCGGCCGGCGCCGGTGCGAAGTAACGTCCGGCCAGCCACCATACGATCGCCACCATGGCAGCGCCGACCAGAGCGGCGGCCCAAGGAAATCCGAAGTCCCCGATGAGTGCCACCCAGAGCGGCGAGAAGATGATGCCGCCAACACTTGCGCCATTATAGGCCGTCGAGAGAGCCGCCGGCCGTCGCCGGTCGAACCAGGGCGAGACCATCGCGTTGAGAGCGGCGCCGCTGGTCAGCGCCCATCCCGCGGCGCTGAGTGGCGTGACTGCGAAAAGCTGCCAGGGTTCGGCCGCGGCCGCCCATCCGACAAGGCCAAGCGCCGTCAGCACCGCCCCCGCTCGGGTCACCCGCGCGACGCCAAAACGAGTATGCAGCGCTGCGAGGTTACTCACGACGACCGCGCCGATCAGCAGATTGCAGGTGATCGCCGCGGAGATCAGCGGTATCGGCCAGCCTCGGTCATGATGAATTGTATTCAGGAAGATCGGTGGTCCGTAGAAACCGATCCCCCAGGCGAATATCGCGACGACGAACGCCGCCCCAACCACCTTCCAGCCAAAGAACATCCGGATCATTGTTCTGGTTTGGCATGGCCCCGCCAGACCGAACAGCCTGGACGCTTCGGCGATCGCCGAACGAACGCCGCCCTGGTCCCGGCAGTCCGGTGCGCAAGACGAAAGCCTCCCGCACCGGATCCCCTCAATTGGGCGGTCGAACCCTGACGGAAAGCACCGTCAGACGTGCCCGCCAGCTTTTTCTCCGGTGGGCGGATTCACCCAACGCCGCGCGAGCGTTGGGACCGGAGCACCAGCCGGGTGTCAGCGTTCCAGCGCCATGGCCACGCCCATGCCGCCGCCGATGCACAGCGTCGCGAGGCCCTTCTTGGCGTCCCGCTTCTGCATCTCGTGCAGCAGCGTCACCAGGATGCGCGCCCCCGAGGCACCGATCGGATGCCCGATGGCGATGGCGCCGCCGTTGACGTTCACCTTGCTCGTGTCCCAGCCGAGGTCCTTGTCGACGGCGAGCGCCTGGGCAGCGAAGGCCTCGTTGCCTTCAACCAGATCGAGGTCGTCGGGCTTCCAGCCGACACGGCCGAGAACCTTGCGGGTGGATGGTATCGGGCCGGTTCCCATCACCGCAGGATCGACGCCGGCGGTGGCAAAACCGGCAATGCGCGCCAGCGGCGTCAGGCCCCGCCTGGCGGCCTCACTGGCTGACATGATGATCAGCGCGGCGGCCCCATCATTGATGCCGGATGCGTTGCCGGCGGTCACCGTGCCGTCCTTGGTGAAGGCGGGACGAAGCCGCGCCAGCGCCTCGGCGGTGGTGTCGTGACGAATGTGCTCGTCGTCCACCACCTGGATGTCGCCTTTGCGGGTCTTGACCGTCACCGGCACGATTTCGTCCTTGAAGCGGCCGGATTTTTGCGCGGCAGAGGCTTTCTGCTGCGAGGCCAGGGCGAATGCATCCTGCTGCTCGCGGGTGATCTGGTACTTGTTCGCGACGTTCTCGGCCGTGTTGCCCATGTGGTAGCCATGGAAGGCATCCCACAAGCCATCCTTCAGCATGGTGTCGACGAACTCCAGGCCACCCATCTTGGTACCGTTGCGCAGGTGCGCCGCATGGGTCGACAGGCTCATGCTCTCCATGCCGCCGGCGGCGACGATGGCGCTTTCGCCGGTGCGGATCTGTTGCGCCGCCAGTGCGACCGCGCGCAGGCCCGAACCACAGACCTGATTGATGCCGAACGCGGTTGCTGAATCCGGTATACCGGAGATCCGCGCAGCCTGGCGGGTTGGGTTCTGTCCCTCACCAGCCGCGAGCACCTGGCCGAAGATCACCTCGTTCACGTCGCCGGCTTCCACGCCGGCGCGGGAAAAGGCAGCCTGCAGCGCGATTGCTCCCAAATCATGGGCATGCACAGTGCTCAGGGTGCCGTTGAAGCTGCCAACTGGTGTCCGGGCAGCCGAGACGATGACGATGTCATCCATGTCCTGCTCCTCCTTTCGCGGTGTGCCGCGACTTGCAACAAACTAGCGTCACGTGATCAAGTGCGTCGCGTGACAGCGAATTGCAAGCCGGGAATCAAACGCCCAGCTTTGCAGCCAGATCCTGGATGTCGGTTGCGACG
>DASWON010000033.1:0-3878 GCA_036398735.1 Rhodopila sp. | reverse complement strand
GCAATCCGAGCGGCCGGATTGCAGACGGTAGCGGTGTCGTTCCTGTTCTCCTTCCTCAATGACAGCCACGAGCGGGCAGTGGGGGCCGCGCTGCGCCAGGCGCTGCCCGATGTCGGGGTGTTTCTGTCGTGCGAGGTCCTGCCGGAGATCCGCGAGTTCGAGCGAGCCAGCACGACGGCGGTCTGCGCCTATGTCGGCCCGCTGCTGGCGGGGTATCTCGATCGGCTTTCACAGGCCACGTCCGCGCTCGGGTTGCCGGCGCTGCACGTGATGGGCTCCTCGGGCGGCGTTTTCGACATCGCCGAGGGGCTGCGGATGCCGGCGATGGCGGTGGAATCGGGGCCGGCGGCGGGGGTGATCGCCGCGGCCCTGGCCGGACGGCAGCTCGAGCGGCCCAACCTGATCTCGTTCGACATGGGCGGCACCACGGCCAAGGCGAGCGTCATCGTCGGCCACGAGATCGCGGTCACGGCCGAGTATGAGGTCGGCGGGGCGGCCAACACCAAGCGCTGGATGCACGGGACGGGACATCCGATCCGTGTGCCGGTGATCGATCTGGCCGAGGTGAGTGCCGGCGGCGGTTCGATTGCCTGGGTTGATCCCGGCGGGGCGCTGAAGGTTGGACCGGCGAGTGCCGGGGCCGATCCCGGGCCGGCGGCCTACGGCGGCGGTGGGACCCGTCCCACGGTCACCGACGCCGACGTGGTGCTGGGCTGGCTGGATCGCGACGCGCTGCTGGGCGGCGGCCTGCCGATCGACCTCGCGGCGGCGGAGCGGGTGATCGAGGCCGACGTGGCAAAGCCGTTCGGCCTGTCGGTGCGCGACGCCGCGGCGCGGATCAATCAGGTGGTGAACAGCAACATGGCGCAGGCGCTGCGCATCGTCTCGGTGGAGCGGGGGCATGATCCGCGCGAGTTCAGCCTGATCGCGTTCGGCGGCGCGGGACCGGTGCACGCCGTCGCCCTGGCCGAGGAACTGGCGATCCCGGAGGTGATCATACCCCCCGCGCCGGGTGCGTTCTCAGCCCTCGGCCTGGTCGCCACCGATCTGAAGCGCGATTACGCCCGGACGCTGTATGCCGATCTCGGCTCGGTCGACCCGGCCAGGGTCGCCGATGCGTTCGCGGCCATGGAGGCAGCCGGGGCGGCGATGCTGGAGGCGGCCGCGGTGCCGGTCGAGCGGCGGGCACTGCCGCGGTTCGCCGATGTCCGTTATCGCAGGCAGGCCTATGAACTGACCTTGCCGGTCGAGGACGGGACGGTGACGCGGGCGACGCTGGAGCGGCTGGCGGCACTGTTCCACGAGAAGCATGAACACACGTACGGGCACGCCAATCGGCAGGAAGCCGTGCAGCTGGTCAACCTGCGGCTGACCGCGGTCGGCAAGCTGCCGGACCTGAAGCTGGCGCAGCCGTCGGACCCGTCAAGCGCGCGGGTGCGCCAGCGCGATGTGTGGTTCGCCGCGACCGGGTTCGTGCCGGCCGAGGTGCACTGGCGTAATGGCCTGGCCCCGGGGGCTGCGATCGCGGGGCCGGCGGTGATCGAGGCGCTGGATTCCACGACGGTGGTGCCACCCGGGTGGACCGGCCGAATCGATGCGCTTGGCTACATCCGGCTGACCCGGGAGGGGGTTGATTAGCGCGTCGGCTCGATCAGGCCGGCAGGGAAGAAAATGGAACCGCAAATCGCGCCGAACACGCTGAGGGCAGCGGTCGTGGCGGTGCCTCACAGGCCCAGGACGATGCCGCTACGCCAGCCGACGGATGGTGGGTCTGAGTGAGATCGGCGACCGCTGCAGCGACCCCAAGTACGGCGGGTTGCCTGGCTGATGGCACAGGGGCCGGCTGCAGGGTGGCGTTTCCAGGCGACGATAACATGGTCTAGTCTGCGTCGCATGGAGGACCACCATGGACGCACTTGACCTGATGCTGAGCCGTGAATCGGCGCTGAAGCTCGAATCCCCTGGCCCCTCGGCCGACGAACTGGATCGGATTTTCGCCAGCGCGGTGCGCGCGCCCGACCACGGGCGGCTGCGGCCGTGGCACTTCGTGGTGATCGGCGAAGACCGCCGGGCCGCGTTCGGTGCGCTGATCGCGGATGCCCTGAAGCGCCGCAATCCCTCGGTGTCCGACGCCGAGATGCAGCGGGAGCGGGACAAGGCGTTCCGCTCGCCGGTCATCGTCGTGGTCGCCGCGAAGGTGCGCAAAGGCCACAAGATCCCGGAGATCGAGCAGATCGCATCCGCCTCGGCGGCGGCGCAGACGATCATGCTCGCTGCGCCGGCGCTGGGCTATGGCGCGGTCTGGAAGACCGGCGCGCCGGCCTACGATCCGACGGTAAAGACCGCTCTCGGGCTGAACCCCGAGGACGACATCATCGGCTTTCTCTATATCGGCACCCGGGCGGGCGGTCCTTCGCCCCTGCCGCGGCCGGAGGCGAAGGAGTTCGTCACCGCCTGGGCGGGATAGCGCTACTCCCCGCCCAGCGGCTTCATGTTCCGCTCGACGGCGCGGCGCAGCAGCGCGGCCGAGCGGTAGACCCCGTGCACCATCTTGGAGTACGGGATCGCAACGAAGAACGCCAGGATGAAGCCAAGGTGCACCGCCATCGCCAGGCCCATCGCCCCGGTGGCGCGCACCGCGAGCAGGATCAGCCCGGTCAGCGCGATCATCGCCAGCAGCATCAGCAGCGCGACGTCGCCACCCAGCAACCGGCGGACGGCGGGCATCGGGTCGTCCACCAGTTTCATCGCGAACAGCCCGACCGTGCCGATCAGCATCAGCACGCCGCCGACGGTGCCCAGCAGCACGGGAACGCTGATGAACGGATATGGCGCCGGCCAGCCCAGAAACGAATGGTAGATGAAGCCGACGCAGGTGGCGGCGAAGCACAGCATGAAGCCGTAGAACATGGCGTGATGCAGGTAACGCCGGCGCATCGAGAACGCCTCGGAGTTATCGTTGCAGCCGTTACCGCCGCCGCCGAGGTTCTTCAGCGTCAGCACGTCCCACAGGGCGATCGCGATCGCCACCGGGCCGATCCTGCCGCGCGGCCCGGCGTCGCGCCAGAAGTTCCTGGCCCCCATCGCCAAGGCCACCAGAGAGAACCCGAACGTTGCAATGCCGACGATCTGCATCGCCCACAGCGGAATGACATTGTAGAACGAGTTCGCCGTGGTCCCGTGCGCGCCGAAGAAATTGGCCGGTGAATTGAGCAGCATGCTGAGGATCAGCACCACGGCGATGCCGAGGGCGGCGACCAGCGACACCACGGTGCCGTTGCGGTTGAACACCGATGCCAGGGGCTTCGGCCAAGCATACTCGGCGTAGCTTTCGGCGCGCACTTCGGCCAGCGCCCTGGGCACGTTGATGCCCCATTCGTGTGGCGGGCTGTATTGGCAGGCATAGTAGCAGCCGCGGCAGTTATGGCACAGGTTGGCCAGGTAGCTCAGGTCGCCGGCGGAGAATTCGCGGCGCAGCTCGACCGCGGGAAACACCGCGCAGAAGCCCTCGCAGTAACGGCAGGCGTTGCAGATCTCCATCTCCCGCCGAGCATTCTGGACGGCGTCAGTTTCTTGCACGACGAGCTGCCTCCTGGCCTGCGATACGACCGAACACGGTTCCGATCGTCATTCCGAACCCGGCGAGGTAGCCCTTGCCGAGGATGTTGCCTGACATGATTTCACCTGATGCGAACAGGTTGCCCGCGGGCTGGCCGTTGTCCATCAGCACCTGGGCCTTCTCGTTCACCTTGACGCTGAGGTAGGTGAAGGTGATGCCGGGACGCAGCGGGTACCCGTAGAACGGCGGCTTGTCGACCGCTCGGGCCCAGTTGGTCTTGTTCGGCGCCAAGCCCGCGGTGGCGTTGCCGTCGAGCTTG
>DASWON010000032.1:0-6061 GCA_036398735.1 Rhodopila sp. | reverse complement strand
GTCCGTTCGATCACGCGCTACGCCCGCACGGTGCGCGATCCGGCGCTCGCATTGGCCGAGTTGGACGAGTCGATTGCCCGTGCGTTCGGCGATGCGGGCGAGCCGGGTCCGGCCTACATAGATTTCCCGGCCGACGTGCTGCGCCGCATGGTTCCGAAACCTGTCCAACTCGAAGAGCACCTGCAGCCCAAGCCGCGGCCCGTGGTAATGCCGGACCCAGCGCGCGTGGCGCAGGCCGTCGAGGAGCTTTGGGGCGCCAGGCGCGTGGTCGTCATCTCCGGGCGCGGCGCCCGCCGGGCAGGGCCTGAGATGATCGCGCTGCTGGACCGGCTTGGCGCGGTCTATCTCGACACCGGCGAAAGCCGCGGCCTGGTGTCGGATACGCACGCCTCCGTCGTTGGCGCGATGCGCGGCACGGTGATGACCGATGCAGACGTCGTGCTGACCGTGGGACGCCGGTTGGATTTCCAGCTCGCCTACGGCTCACCTGCGATTTTCGGCCAGGCGCGTTTTGTACGCATCGGGGAGGTGCCGGGCGAACTGCGTGACAACCGGCGTGGCGTGGTCGAGATCCTCGCATCGCCAGTGGAGGCATTGCGCGCACTGGTCGAGGCCGCCGGCAACCGGGCCGCGTCCGTTGACCGGGGATGGGCGGACGGGCTGCGCCGGTCGCATGAGGAACGCGCGCGCAAGCTGAAACAATCCATGCGGACGGCGCCCCCTGGCAGCGACGGGCGGCTGCACCCGAACCGCTTGCTCGCCGCCCTGCAGGAGGCCATCGGCCCGGACGCGGTTGTCATCACCGATGGCGGCGACTTCCTCAGCTTTGCCCGGATCGGCCTGTCTGCACCGGACATGCTCGACCCCGGACCGTTCGGCTGCATCGGCATCGGCGTGCCTTATGGCATTGCCGCGAGCCTCGCCGTCCCCGATCGGCCGGTGGTGGTGGCGACCGGGGACGGTGCATTCGGCTTCAACGCGATCGAGGTGGATACCGCTGTGCGGCACAAGGCGCCCGTCCTGATCGTCGTCGCCAACAACGGCGCCTGGCAGATCGAGGTGCACGACCAGACGGTAACCTACGGCAAGGTCGTGGGCACCAGGCTGCAATTCAGTGACCATGCAGCGATGGCGCGTTCGTTCGGCATGCATGCCGAACGGGTGGAAACCGAGGAGCAGCTGCAGCCCGCGATCGAACGGGCGCTCGCCAACCGCCCGGCGCTGCTGGACGTCGTCGTGACGCCGGAAGCGGTGTCGTCGGACGCAAAGACGGGTCTGGCGTGGGTGCCCGACCTGCAACCCCTTGCCGCATGGGATGACGCGGAGCGGAGATGGCGCGGCAACAGCCCTTGAGCCGCGGCGTCGGCGGCATTTCGGGCACAGGCATGCAACGACCGACGCATGATGCGATGCAGCGGCTCCACCCCTCATGGACACGCCTTGTCCCGTCGGCAGCGTGTCATCGGTCACAAGCCAATAAGCCGATAGGGCACCAGGTTGGCAATGGGAGCGGCGCTACTGTGGCGGCTACCTCGTTTCGTCGGACACCACCCTCACCTCAACCGGGACTGTTCCTGCCTTTTGAAACACGATTGAGCAGGCGAAGGTCTGACCGTCGCGCAACGCTTCCTTGATGTTCAACAGCATCAAGTGGTTGCCACCCGGAGACAGCGTCATCGTTCCGCCCGCTGGAACCGCGAAGCTTTTCACCTCACGCATTGCCGTCCCGCCTTCGCCGCGATCCGTGGCGTGCTTCTCAACGAAGTCTGCGAGGTTTGTCGGACACCGTATCCGGATCAGGCTGTCCGGCGCGTCACTATGGTTGGTTATGGTCATATACAACGGCGAGTTGCTGCGAAGCTGAGTCACGGCGGGCGTCCAAGCCTTGGACAACTCGGCGCTGCCCGGGGTATCCGCCGCAGCCGCCGGCGTTGCCACGACCGCGGCTGCACAAAGGCCGGCTGCCATCCACCTCATGACCCTCTCCTTGCATTCTTTCTCAAACTGCCACGCCGTGTCCTGACAGCCGATCAGCACTGACATCCGCAGTTGGACGTTAAGTTTGCTGACGCCACCATCGGGCCTGTCCTGACCAGCAATGAAGCCAACTGGCGCAATCCACCCGGCCCTGGTCATCTCTGGCAACAGTCCGGCGACACGAACTCATTCCGTGTCACGGATTTCCAGCCGCGACCGGCTCACAAAATTCTTCAAGTCCTGTCCGCTGCGACGGAACAGCGCGCGATCAAGGATGAAGTGCCGAGTGGCGGTCGTCTTGTCGCAGTGCTCCTTGACGGACACGCCCCCAATGGGCTCCTCATCGGGCGTTAGATCCTGGCTGACACACGCCCATCCCTCCTCGCCGTAACGCGCCTTCACCTGCTCGCCGAATAAGAACGCTTTCTTGTGCATGAACAGGCGGGCTGTGGGATCGGTTTCGATTACCAGGCGCCGGACCCGGCCGGCATCGCCGATCAGCAACGTAAGCCGTACGGGATGGCCTCCGACCTTGGTGCCTTCATATGTGTCATTGACTTTCGCGAGAGGGTTTGCGTTCTCGTCATACCGGAAGCTGACTGCGCGCAGGCCGGACGCCTGCGGTTGGCACTGCCGATACTCCTGCCAGCTATTCAGCTTGTGCTCAGGGCTGTCGGCGCAGGTGAAGCCCAGGTAGCCGGAGCGCGGCAACTCGCCGACATCCATGCCCACGCGGAACTCGCGCAGGTCGTTCTCATCGGCGTGGGCCGCCCGCGCGGGAGCGAGCGCGGTGACAGCAATGGCGGCCAGGGCCGCCGCGGCGAGGGCTGAGCGCATCGTCAGCTGCCCTGCTTGCTCGGCTGCGCCGCGTCGGATGCGGGCTGGCCGGTCTTGTAAACGTTGCAAACGCGGGCGTTATCGCCAAAGAAGGCGGAGCACTCGGCGTAAGTTGGCTCGCCCTTGCCCTTGATTTCGGCCAGGACATAATCGGTGACGGCGGCGACCTCATTAGGGCGCAGAAACGTGCCGGCCTCCACAGGTATATCTTTGCCAAGCTCCTGCCGGCCTAAGCCGTAGCACTGGTGCTCGCCGCCGTCGTAAATGCCGCGTCGGAAATAGGGCATCCCGGTGCCGGGCCGGCCGCAGAGCACCGTCTCGATGATTTGGTCCCGGTCAAGCTGGGTGGCGCGGAGGGAAAGTGCGTCGCCGCCGTAGCCACCCCCGCCCCCACCGTGCCATTTATGACATCCAATGCAGTTCGCCTGCTGGAAAACGCGCTTCCCCTGAGCGGCCTGGCCCTGCAGTGGCGCGTCGTGGGCAAATACAGGACCATGCAGGGAGACAGCAGCGACTACGGTTACCGCAGAAAAAGCAGTGATGAGCTTCACGTACATGTCAGCCTCGCCATTCCACGCACCAGACCCCGTGGTTTCGAGCGGGACCTGGTGCGCGCGCAGTCAGATCAAAGTGCAAACACGTAAAGCATGGAGCCAGTCTGCATCTTCTTCAGTTCCGGCGTGGACTCGATGAACCACTTGTCCCAAGCGCCGCCGAGGCCGACAAGGATGGCCAGGTATTGCTTGCCGTCCACGCTGAAGGTGATCGGTGGCGCATTCACACCGCCGCCGGTGTTGAACTCCCAAAGCTGCTGCAATGTTTTTGCATCATAGGCCAACACCTCGCCGGAGGGCTGACTGGCGAATACCAAGTCAGGCGTCGCGAGCAGTCCGCCGAGTTGCGGGAACGGCGTTTCGGCCTTGCCGGCCACCTTGCCTGTGGTGACGTCTATCGCCGTGACGCTGCCGGTGATGCGCTGATGCTGGCTTGGGCCGCCTCCGGTGTAGAACTCGCGCGGCTTGAACGAGTCCGGCTTGGTTTCTTCTACAGTGATCGTGTTGCAGCTTTCGATCGTCGGGATATACCAAAGCCGCAAGGTCGGATTATAGGCAGTGGGAGGCCAGTTCTTGCCACCCATGTTGCCCGGGCACATCTCCGCCACCTTGTTCTCGCGCGAGGGCGTCACGGCAGCGTTGTAATGCTGCACTGGCTGGCTCGGGTCATATTCGACGGGTTTGCCCGTTTCCGGGTTCAAGCCGCTGGTCCAAGTAACCTTTTTGACGAAGGGCGTGCCCCAGACGAACTCGCCAGTCGCGCGGTCCACCGCGTAGCCGAACCCGTTGCGGTCGGCAGTGAGCGCGAGCTTCGTCTGCCTGCCGTTCACCGGCACGTCCACCAGCACGTTCTCTGAGACGCTGTCATAGTCATAGGGGTCGTTCGGCGTATGCTGGAAATGCCACTTGATCTTGCCGGTGTCCAAGTCGAGCGCGAGCGCACTGTCGGTGTAAAGGTTGTCGCCTGGCCGATGTGCGTTGTCCCAGTCCGGACCAGGATTGCCGACGCCCCAGAACAGCGTATTGGATGTTGGGTCGTAGCTGCCGGTGACCCAGGTGGAGCCGCCGCCATTGGCGGCAGTGCCTTCGTTCTTCCAGGTCTCGCTGCCGGGCTCGCCTTTGGCCGGAATGGTATAGGTGCGCCAGACCTCCTTTTGGGTTTTGAGATCGGTGGCGGCTATCCAGCCGCGGATGCCGTATTCGCCGCCGGCAACGCCGGTGATCGCCAAGTCCTTGACGACGAGCGGCGCGGCCGTCACTGCCTCGCCCTTATCGGGATCGGCAACCTGGCGCTGCCAAACGATCTCGCCGGTGTCCTTCTTCATCGCCATCAGGCGGCCATCAAGCGTATGGGAGATGACCATGTCGTCCCACAGCGCGACGCCGCGGTTGTCAACGCCGCAGCAGGCGACCGCCCCCGCCCAGTCGTGGTCGGTCTTGGGGTCCATCCTCCACAACAGCTTGCCCTGCCCGTTGCGGGCATCGATCTTGTAAACGGAACCCCAGCCGTCGGTGACGTACATCATCCCGTTCTCGACGATGGGTGTGCCTTCCAGCCCGCCATGCGACCAGATCCCGCCACCCTCAACGCCGCCCAACGCCATGGTCCAGGCAACTTTCAAGCCTTTTACCGTGTCACGGTTGATCTGGTTCAACGGGGAGAAACGGTTTGCCGAGTAGGTACGGTGATGCAGCAGCCAGTTGCCTTGCTCCTTGTCTGCATTGAGCAGGCGATCCTGCGTAATGTCATCGGCTCGCGCAGGTGCGCCGAGCAGCCCGGCGAGCGCAGTGCAAGCCAAGGCAAGATTCCGCATCGCAATACGACCTGAGATCATTCGAATCCCCCCTTCTGGTTCGAACCGAAGCTGCATCATAACGATGTTGCCCGGGACGCGAACGTTGGCGTCAAGACGCTGTTAACATGGAGGGGCTAAGCTGTGCCAGCCGAAACGGGAGCTATGCTGGAATCTAAGTAATGCCGTGATTAGGCGGTGTTTTGTGTTGGTGTGTCGATGACTTCGACGCCGTTGCGGAATGTGACGCCCTGGATGACTTTGGCCAACCGGTTCTCGCTTTTCAGACGGTGCCAGATTTTGGTTGCCGCCATCGCCAGCTTGAACACTATCAGCCGGACGGTGTCCTGCGATGATGCGCAGTTGGTCCGCACCGTCTGATGCCGGATTGTGGCGAACACGCTTTCGATCAGGTTGGACGTGCGCAGGTAGGCGAGCGAAACATTGCGTCCGAAATCCCGGTGTTCGACCGAGAGGTTATGGGAGGTTAGCAACGCGCCCTGGTCCTTGGTCAGGCAGGTGGCCACCTTTGCATATTTGACTCTATACTTTTCCACAAACGTTGTAGCTGCCGTTTTGGCATCGTCTGGTCCAGCCTGTTCCACACCGTATGCGGACTCGATTCAGGTGTGGTTTGCTTACATTTGGGCAGCATGTGCACGACATGTGGCGGCATTGGGGGCGATGCGGCGTTGGTGCCGCGTTGTCGGCGGCGCTTTATGCATCGCCTTCCAGAAGCCGCGCGCTGCCATGCTTGTTTGCGCGGGGCGCATAGTTGTGTTGGCGTATGGTTTGGGTTGGTTTGGGTTGCGGGGACAGGATTTGAACCTGTGACCTTCAGGTTATGAGCCTGACGAGCTACCGGGCTGCTCCACCCCGCGGTTATGCAGCGTGCGTGGT
>DASWON010000031.1:0-9236 GCA_036398735.1 Rhodopila sp. | reverse complement strand
GCGCACCGCGTTCAGCACGTCCGCGCGCGAAGCAGGCGATATCTCGGCCGGCGTGTTCGATCTGCGCGGGCGGATGCTGGCCCAGGCAGTCACCGGAACACCGGGCCACATCAACACGATGGCGGCCTCCGTCGGACACTTTCTCGAGGTCTTTCCGGTGGCCGACATGAAGGAGGGCGACGTCTACATCACCAACGATCCATGGAAGGGCACCGGACACCTGTACGACCTGGTCGTCGTTTCGCCCACCTTCATGGATGGACGGATTGTCGCGCTGTTCGCCTGCACGTCGCATCTGGTGGACATGGGCGGGATCGGGCAGACGCCGGAGGGGCGGCAGATCTGGCACGAGGGGCTGTTCATTCCGCTGCTGCGGCTGGCGCGCGGCGGGGAGATGAACGAGGACCTCCTGGCGATGATCCGCTCCAACGTGCGCGAACCGGTGCAGGTGATCGGCGACGTCTACGCCCTGATCGCCTGCAACGACATCGGCAGCCGCCGCCTCGTCGCGATGATGCGGGAGTTCCGCCTCGACGACCTCGACATGCTCGGCGAGGAAATCATCACCCGC
The DNA here is from genome assembly GCA_036398735.1 of Rhodopila sp. GTDB lineage: Bacteria > Pseudomonadota > Alphaproteobacteria > Acetobacterales > Acetobacteraceae > Rhodopila. The sequence goes on along the minus strand of DASWON010000031.1, from coordinate 8,665 downwards.
AGCCGCCGCGCGATGACCGAGGCCATCGGCAAGCTGCCGAAAGGCACCTGGACCAACACGATGCGGATCGACGGCTATGAGGCCCCCCTGGATCTGGTTGCGTCCGTAACCATAACCGACGACACCGTCTACGTGGACTATACGGGCACGTCGGGCATGTCGACGTATGCGATCAACTGTCCGCTCTGTTACACGGAAGCCTACACCACGTTCGGGATCAACTGCGTCATCGCCCCGACCATCCCGAACAACGCCGGCACCCTTGACGCGGTGAAGGTGACGGCGCCGCCAGGCACGGTCGTCAGCGCCACCTATCCTGCCGCGGTGTACGCGCGATCTTCCATCGGCCACATGATGCCCGACGTCGTCTACGGTGCCCTGGAACAGGCTGTTCCGGGACGCGTGCCGGCGGAGGGAACGTCCAACCTCTGGAGCCTGAAGATGGTCGCGGGTCACGGCCTGACCGGGGTCGGCGACAAGGCCGGCACCCAGTTCATGGTCATGAGCTTCCATTCCGGCGGCGCGGGCGCGCGGCCGCACCAGGATGGACTGTCGGCGACCCCGTTCCCCTCCGGGGTGCGCAACGTGCCGGTTGAGGCAACCGAAGCGATCACGCCGCTGGTGATCTGGCGCAAGGAACTTCGTCAGGACTCGGGCGGCGCCGGGACGTATCGCGGCGGGCTGGGACAGGTGATGGAGGTCAGCTCCCGCGAGGACGCGGCATTCGGCCTGTTCGCCGGCTTCGAGCGGGTGAAATTTCCCGCCCGCGGGCGCAACGGCGGCGGCGCGGGCCAGCGCGGCACGGTTTCGCTTAAATCCGGCGCCGAACTGAAACCCAAGGGATTGCAGGTCGTGCCCGCCGGAGACCGGCTGGTGATCGAGATGCCCGGCGGCGGCGGCATGGGTCCGCCGGCGGGGCGGGACCCCGACCTGGTGCGGCGCGACGTACGCCTCGGGTACTTGTCAGCCGAGGCCGCCCGGCGGGAGTACGGGGTCGGCTAGAATTTGCGGGCGAACTCACGAGCCGCTGGAGGGCTGATGCCATCCGGGGGATCATCAGCGGCCCGGGGGATCATCAGCGACGCCGCTGCCATCATCTCCACTACGCTGAAACGCGTTGTCGAGCGCGCCGGCGGTCCGACACCGCTACACGGAAGCGCGTCATCCGCCGCGCGGGTGACCCGCTTCCGCTGGTGTTTCAGCGCCCGCTCGCCGGCGAGGCGCGGGCGGTACTGGCGGCTGAACAGGGCGGAGGCGGCCCTTCAGCCTGCCTCGGCCTTGCGTCCTTCTTCAACCCCGCGGCGTGCCGCACCCATCGAGAGCACCGTGGGGGCGTCATCTGACGCGCGCAGCGAGAGCGGCGTTCGCACCCGTTCCGTCGGCACCAGGGTAAAGCACAGCCCGACCGCGAGTGCGCACAGCGACAGGACCACGAAAGCGGGGAAGATGGCCTCGGTCGTGGCGCGCGGCGTGACCAGATTGTCCGTCCCGGCAATGACGGCGAGGACCAGCGGCCCGAGTATCTTGCCGATACCGTTGCACGCCTGCACCAGCCCCGTCCCTCGCCCCAGCAGTTCAACTGGAAAAACCTCGGCTGAGTAAGGCGTTGCGTTCGACAGCCCGCCATCGAAGAAGAACATCGTTCCCATGATCAGCAGCAGGAATACCGGAACGGCGCCGATCATTTCGCCATTGAACAGGGCGACCCCGAACAACAACACGGCGCCGGTGTAGCCGGCTAGCTCCCCCGCTCGACGGCGGCCAATCCACAGTGGCAGGAACATATAGACCAAGCGGCCGCAGATCGCCGCGATGCTGACATAGACAAAGTATTCCGCGGCCGCCCTGACGGGGATGCCAAGCCGCAACGACAGGATGGTGGGCCCCCACAGGATCACTCCGTAGCCGACAGTATTCAGAGCCACCCACAAAATCGCGATCTGCCAGAAACGAACCTTGTCGCGATAGAGGTCGCGGAACGGCGCCTTCGGGGCGCGCGCGCGCACCACCTTGGGCAGAACGATCGAATCGACTGAGCATTGAAGCAACTGGCCGAGCGTCGCGCGGGCATCTTCCAACCGGCCATGCACAAGCAGCCAGCGCACCGATTCCGGCACCGTGACGGCCATCGCCACGGCAAGCAGCACCGGGGCCGCGCCCAGCGCCGCGATGCCGCGCCAGCCAATCGCTTCCAGTAACGTCGCCGCCGACAACGCAGCGAGCATGACGCCGAGCGAGACGGGAACGACCATGCCGCCGGTGATGATCGGCCGGTAACGCGTCGGTGTCATCTCCACCAGGAGGGGGATCTGCGCAGTCAGCGCCCCCGCCATGCCCATGCCGACGAAGAAGCGGAGAACCGAGAAGGTGATCCAGGCGCCGTCCGGAATCACGGCAAGGAGCCCGGCGGCCAGCGGATACAGAAACGCGGCGGCGAGCAGCAGTCGCCGGCGGCCGAACACGTCAGCCAGGCGCCCCCATACGGTCGACCCAATGATCGCACCGATACCGGCGCTCAACAGCATGATCGACGATTGGCCGTACGTCAGGTGCCAGGGTTGCGCCAACACGGCGACCAAATACCCGACCAGAAAATAATCGAAAAACTCAAACGCCGCCTGGGCGTATACCATGACAACCGTCGCCCAGAACCGTTTCGACATCGGGGCGCTGTCATACAGCCTGAGTATATCCTGGTCGGTGCTCTCCACCATTTCCTCCCTCGGTCTTATTGCCTCCAGACGAGACCATTGCGTGCCCAGCGTCAACCTCTGGCGGTCGCGCGGCACGCAACCATCGGCATCGCATCCGTCATGCGCCGGCTGCCGGTGAAATGGCATCGGCCCATGAAGTGATTCTGACCATGAAATGACCTCAGTCCTGGAAATCCAACAGACACCAAGATGAAGTGGACTGAGACGGTCAGTGCCGCAGAGTCGCCGCCTCGATCATCGAGGCGCCGCGCGGGATATGCTTGCGGATTCCCGAAGCAAGGATCAGCCCTGCCCCGGACAGCACGACGGCGCCGGTCACCAGCATGGGCACCATGTATCCGCCGGTGGCGTCGTGCAGCAGCCCCGTCACCTGCGGCGCGGCATACCCCGAGATGTTTCCCACCGAGTTGATGAAGGCGATGCCGCCCGCCGCCGCGCCCGCTCCGAGATACGCCGTCGGCAGGTTCCAGAATACCGGCAGGCTCGACGCAATGCCGAACGTCGCGATGCAGAATGCGGCGACAGTGAGGTAGATGTTTCCCAGCAGGAGCCCCGCCGCCATCGCTCCCAGCCCGGCCAGCGCCACCGGCAGGACGACGTGCCAGACCCGCTCGCCGGTGCGATCGGAACTGCGCGAGAACAGGATCATGCCGACGCTGCCGCAAATGTTGGGCAACACCAGCACATAGCCGATCGCCGTGTTCGACAGGCCCAGCGACTTGACGATCAACGGCAGGAAGAACGCCATCGCATAGACGCCATACGCAATAAACATATAGGCCGCGGTCAGCATGATCATCTGCGGCGTGGCGATCGAGCGCAGCACCCCCATCCCATGCCCGGACTTCGCGGTCGCCTCGGTATCCAGCGACTGCTGCAACCACGTCCGCTGTTCGGCCGTCAGCCACGCGGCCTCGATCGGCCGGTTGCACAGCGTCGCCATCCCGTAGCAGGCGAGCAGCACGGCGGGTACCCCCTCGACCAGGAAGATCCACTGCCATCCCGCTATGCCGAACCAGCCGTTCAGCTTGAGCAGGCTGGCGCCGAGCGGCCCGCCGACCACCCCGGAAAAGGCGCCCGCCGCGTAGAAGATGCCCATCATGCGGCCGCGATAAAGCGCCGGGAACCAGCAGGTCATGAAATAGGCAACGCCGGGGAAGAAGCCGGCCTCGGCAATTCCCAGGAGGAACCTGGCCGCGACGAAGCTGGTTTCACCGGTGACCAGGGCGGTGGAGGCGGAGCAGATGCCCCAGGCCGCCATGATGGCGCTGATCCACACCCGCGCACCGATCCTGGCCAGCATCAGGTTGGCCGGAAACTGGAACAGCACGTAGGTCCAGAAGAACGCGCCGGCGCCAAACCCATAGGCGGTGGCGCTGAGGCCGAGATCCTTGTTCATGGTCAGCGCGGCCATCGACACGTTGAAGCGGTCGAGCGCGTTGATCATGTAGCCGATGCTGAGAAAGGGGATCAGGCGCCATGCGACCTTGCGCATGACCGCACTCTCGAATCCAGGCGACATTGCTTCCTCCCGCGGACTCTTCCGGTCCGACTCCGACGCTATGGCAATTTCGCGCGCATGGCTACCGGCTGGTAGCGCGGCCGCACGTCTCCGTCGCTTCCCGGAGTGACCGCGGAAAACCTGGCTGCCTACGGAAAACGTGGCTGTTTGTGGCGGTCCGACCACGTGACGCGACCCCGGCTATGCCCTCCGCCCGGCGCGCGCTATACCCGCGCCATGGCCGCGGCGCGTTCCCTGATTCGCATTGCCGTCAATGTCGCCCTCGACGGCGGCTTGGCGGCCCTATCGGTGCCGGTGGCGCGCTGGCTCGCCGATCCGGCAGCGCCCGCCCTGCAACCGCTGTGGACGCTGCCCCTCGGGGCCGTCTGCCTGTTGCTGGCCGGCATCCCGTTCCGCCTGTCATTGCAGTACTGGCGGTTCGCCGCGATCGGCGACCTTCTCACCGTCGCCGCCAGCGCCGCCGCGGGTGCCGCGCTGTATTCGGCCACGACGGCACTGACGGCAGCGGGACCGCCGACCGCCGCCTTCCCGTTCATCCACGGCCTGACGCTGCTGCTGTTCCTGGGTGCGCCCCGGGTCGGCTACCGCTGGCGCCGGGGTCGGCCCTTGCACAAGCCCGCGCTCCTGGACGCGGCTTCCATCCTGCTGGTCGGCAGCATCGAGGATGCCGACCTGTTCATCCGTGCCCTCGCCCAGGATCGCCGGCAGGCGTTTCGGGTCGAGGGGTTGCTGGCCTCCTCCGACCGGCAGACCGGCCGGCGCATCCAGGGACACCGCATTCTGGGATCGCTGAACGACGCCGCCGCCGTGCTCGCACAGCTTCAGGCGGAGGACCGCCTCCCCGGCACCCTGGTGTTCGTCACGCCCGACCTTTCCGGCAGCCGGCTCGCCCAGGTTGTCGCCCAGGCAGACCGTTTTGGCCTGCAGGTCCGCCAGGCCCCGCGTCCGACCGCGCTCGCGGATCCCGACAAGCCGCGCCCGGTCGAACTCCGTCCCGTCGCCATCGAAGACCTGCTCAACCGCCCGCAGGTGCCGCTCGACCGCGACGGCATGGCTCGGCTGATCCAAGGCCGGCGCGTCATCGTCACCGGCGCCGGCGGCACCATCGGCAGCGAACTCGCCCGCCAGGTCGCTGCATTCGGTCCAGGCACTCTTATCCTCCTGGACAACGGCGAGTATGCCCTCTGGCAGATCGACCTGGAACTCGCGGAGACCCACCCCGGCGTGCACCGTCGCACGCTGATCGCCGACATCCGAGACGAAGCGCGGGTGCGGGCGATCTTCGAGGAAAACCGGCCGGAATTGGTATTCCACGCCGCTGCGCTGAAGCATGTGCCAATGGTGGAGGCCAACCCGCTGGAGGGCATGGCGACCAACGCGGCCGGCACCCGCCACGTCGCCGACGCGGCCAGGGCAAGCGGCGCCCTGGCGATGGTGCTGATTTCCACCGACAAGGCGGTCAATCCAACCAGCGTCATGGGTGCCTCCAAACGCCTGGCCGAAATGTACTGCCAGGCACTCGATATCTCGGCCCAAACCGCGCACCAGGGCATGCGCTGCATCACCGTGCGGTTCGGCAACGTGCTGGGCTCGACCGGCTCCGTCGTGCCGCTGTTCCAGCGCCAGCTGGCGCGCGGCGGTCCGCTGACCGTCACCCATCCCGATATGCAGCGCTATTTCATGACGGTGCGTGAGGCAGTCGGCCTCGTGCTGCAGGCAAGCGTCCTTGGGGTCGGCGGCGCGTCGCTGCCGTCCGGTGAGAACGGCGGCATCTTCGTGCTCGACATGGGCGAGCCGGTGAAGATCGTCGACCTCGCGCGGCAGATGATCCGCCTCGCCGGCCTGCAGCCGGAACAGGATATCGAGATCCGTTTCACCGGCCTGCGCCCTGGCGAGAAGCTCTACGAGGAACTGTTCCACGGCAAGGAGCCGCCGGTCCCGACCGGGTATCCGGGTCTGCTGATGGCGACGCCGCGCACGGCCGACCCCGCCATCGTCGGCCGCGCGATCGAGGAAATCGGCAGCGCCTGCCGCGGCGGCCAGGTCAAGCTGGCGCTGACGCTGCTGGGCCGCCTGGTCCCGGAATTCGAGCACAACATCGATGGCTCCGCTGGCGAAATCCGAGCCTGACGCGTGACCAGGCGATCCGGAACGTCAGCGATGCACGAAGCACGCGTACGAAACAAAGAGTCAGATCCCATGTCCGACAAGCAGCCTATCCCGTTCCTCGACCTGAAGGCGCAGCAGATCCGCATCGCCGCTGATCTGCGCCGTCGCCTGGACACGGTGCTCGACCACTGCCAGTTCATCCTCGGCCCGGAGGTGCGAGAGCTGGAGGGGGAACTCGCGAAATTCTGCGGCGCCCGGCATTGCGTCAGCGTCAGCTCCGGCACCGACGCCCTGCAGATCGCGATGATGGCCGAGGAGATCGGACGCGGCGACGCCGTGTTCCTGCCCGCGTTCACCTACACGGCGACCGCGGAGGTGCCGCTCCTGCTGGGCGCGACCCCGGTTTTCGTCGATGTCGACCCGCGGACCTTCCAGATCGATCCCGCGCATCTGGGGCAGCGGGTCGAGGCGGTCCGGGCAGCGGGCAAGCTGCGGCCACGAGCGATCATCGGCGTCGATCTGTTCGGTCAGCCTGCCGACTGGCCTGCGCTGGCGGACATCGCCCGGCGCTACGACCTGTTCCTGCTCGACGATCTGGCACAAAGCTTCGGCGCTTCCCTGCATGGCAAGATGCTCGGCAGCCAGGCCGATGCGACCGCGACCAGCTTCTTTCCGTCCAAACCGCTGGGAGCCTATGGCGACGGGGGCGCGTTGTTCACCGAAAGCGAGGCGCGCGCCGAATTGTATCGGAGCCTGCGCACGCATGGCGAGGGCAAGACCCGGTACGAGGTGCTGCGGACCGGCATGAACGGGCGCCTGGATTCGATCCAGGCCGCGGTGCTGCTGGCCAAGCTGGCGGTGTTTCCCGAGGAGTTGCAGGCGCGCGAGCGCATCGCCCGAACCTACGACCAGCGTCTCGGTAACGCGGTGACGACGCCGAAGCGGGTCCCCGGCAGCACCAGTGCGTGGGCGATCTACGCGATCCTGTTGCGCGACGAAGCGGCACGGGAGCGGGTGCAGGCGGCGTTGCGGTCTGACGGCGTGCCGACGGCAATCTATTATCCGCGCCCGCTGCATCGGCAGCCAGCCTACAGCGCCCAGCACGACGGTTCGGCTTTGCCTGTCTCGGAGGATCTGGCGACGCGCATTCTGGCGCTGCCGATCCATCCGGATCTGACCGACAGCGATGTCGATCGGATTTGCCAGGCGGTCCTGGCCGCCGTCTAGCACATCTGGAGTCCTGGAATCCTGCCAAGCGACCAATGCCGGCTCCGGCGGTTCATGCGGGGCGGCCGCGTGGCGGCACGGGCGGCCGTGCCATCGATCCCAGCCCGGCGGTTCTGCGGCCCGCCATGCTCCGGCTTCGCACCACAACCGACCGCGCACTGACGCCGTCGCAATTTGCCCTTGCCGGAATGGTGTCGTTTGTCCGCCGTGTCATGTCCGCGCCCCCGAACCGTACCCCCTGGAGCGTGCGCTCGTCCGGTCATGATGGTGGGAGTTGGCAATCTACCTGGGCTTTCCGCTCAGCGCGAACGTGCGCTGAGCGGTTGGTACGGCGTGCTGCCGGCCTTCAAATCGGGCCGCATTCACATTGCACTAGAGATCCGGGCACTAGAGATCCGGGCACTAGAGATCCGGGCACTATAGATCGGGGCACCATAGATCGGGGCGCCGACGATCGGGAAAACAGCGGAATTGGTTTGTTTCTCCACCGGAAATTCCGCCGTTCTCTGAACGGGCCCGCCACCGGCCCGCAGCCGAGCGTGGTACACTCAGCCGATCGCCGTGCTATATCACGACGCCGATGCTGCCGGTCCGTGTTGAGACGTCTGAGAGCACGGCCTCCTCTTGACTTCGCCTCCGAAATCGCTATTTCACGCTCGCGGTAGCAGCACCTGACTGCTGCCCCGAACGCTTTAACCTGGCCCGCGCCGATGCGACGCGGGCAAGCCGTGTCTCACATCATGAAACGCGCATACCACGGCAATCACCGGGCACCGCTCGGACATCCGTAACGGAACCAAACCACCTCATGGCAGCATCCGCCACCGCACGCGCTCAAGAGCCCGCGCCAGACCATTTCCGGGGCGAGGATTTCGCCTCCCTTCTCGACGAAACGCTCGGCAGCGACACCGGGTTCGACGGCTCCGTCGTCACCGGCCGCGTCATCCGCCTCACTGACGAATTTGCCGTCGTCGATGTCGGCCTGAAATCTGAGGGCCGCGTCGCCCTCAAGGAATTTGGCCCGCCTGGCGCCAAGCCGGACGTCAAGCCCGGCGACATGATCGAGCTGTATGTCGAGCGCTATGAGGACCGG
>DASWON010000030.1:0-2755 GCA_036398735.1 Rhodopila sp. | reverse complement strand
CATGCTCGCCACGGTGCGCGCCGCCCTGCTGTCCGCCGGCGTCAACGATCCGGCGGCCCACGTCATCGTCTACCGTTCGGCCTGGAACGTTCGCATCCTGGTCTCCCGCGACGGCTGGAGCGATGCGCGTATCGCAGCGGCACGCAAGTTCTGCGACGACCGGTCGTTCGACATGTCGTGGTATCCGGGCCTCGACGTGGTGAAGGCGCGGGCCGACATCTACAACGACCTGCCGGCGGTGTCCTTCGACAAGGGCGAGGTCGAATCGGGTGGTCCCGACGACGCGATCGCCGATGAGGCGCAGGCGGTTCTGTCCGGCCAGGCCTCGCCCTCGGCGGAACAGTTCAATCTTTCGCCGATTACTTTGGACAAGCCGTTCTTCTATGCCGTGCTGCGGCTGGACCGCATCGGCACGATCCTCAAGCGGCTGGAGATCCTGCCGCAGTCCGAGGTAGGCGCGCTGGTCAATCTCGCCGTGCTGGCGCAGGCCGTGGTGATCGCGGCGCTCGTCCTGCTGGTGCCGCTCATCGCACCCGGACGGGTGCGTGCGCCGCAGGCCGGGGTGGCGCGGGCCGTGGTCTACTTCCCGGCGCTCGCACTGGGCTTCCTGTTCATCGAGATCTACCTGATCGAGAAAGCCAGCTTCTGGCTCGGCGACCGGACCAGCGGCTTCGCCCTCGTGCTGACCGGGATGCTGGTGTTCTCCGGTCTCGGCAGCACCCTGTCGGAGCGGTTCGTCAACCGGCCGCTGCCGGGCATGGCGATGGTGGCCGCGGTGGTGCTGGCCTGGTGCGTGGGGGCCGGGCTGTTCCTGCAGCCGCTGATGCTCGCCACGCTTGATCTTTCGTTCCTTGCCCGGTCCGGTCTCCTGCTCGCGCTGATCGCCCCGGTGTCGGTGGCCATGGGGCTGCCGTTTCCGCTGGGGCTGAGCCGGACGGGTCATAGCGGGTTCCTGCCGTGGGCATGGGGCCTGAACGGCGCGTTCTCCGTCGTGGCGACGCCGCTGGCGAACCTGATCGCGCGTGAGGCCGGTTTCAGCAGGGTTCTGTTTTGCGCGGCGATCCTTTATGGGATCGCCCTGATCACCTTTCCGGCGATGAGGAAAAGCTCAGTTTGGCACGATATCCCAGCACCATCTCCCGCCGCGGAGTGATCTCCGGCTCCGCCTCGGCCGCGGTTCTGCCCGGTTTGGCCTTGCCCGGATTGCTCACGTCCGGGGCCGCCCGGGCGGCGCCGGTATGGACAAGAGCCGCCTATGAGCAGGCGATGCGCGAGTCCGGCCGTCCGGTCAGCCTGACCGACGCCCAGTTCGACGCCATCCAGAAGCGCAAGCCGGCCGCGATGAAGCGGATCGAGGCGTACCTGAAGGACCGGCTGGGCGCCGCCGATCCCGCCGTGATGGCGGCCTTTGAGGCGGTACCCCGGGAATACTACCACTACGAGTACCCCGACCACCGCGCGACCCCAGGCGACGCATATGAGGACAACCCGAAGCCCTGGGCGCTGGGCTACGGGTCGGCGCTGTCGGATTATCTCGGTCAGGCCTACATGACCCAGATCTGCAAGCCAAAACCGGGCGATGTGACGCTGGAGATCGGCACCGGCAGCGGCTTCCAAAGCAGCCTGCTGTCGCGGATCGTCAAGACCGCCTATTCCATCGAGATCATCGAGCCGTTGGGAAAAGCGGTCGGGCGCATCTTCGCCCCGATCGGCTATACCAACGTGCATACCAAGGTGGGCGACGGCTACTACGGCTGGCCGGAGGTCCAAAGTGGCTTCGACATCATCATCGTCACCTGCGCGGCGACCTTCGCCCCGCCGGACCTGTTCAAGCAGCTGAAGCCGAACGGGCGGATGATCATTCCCATCGGCCAGCCGTTCAAGCGCGGCCAGGTGCTGTACGTCTACACGAAGGATGCCGAGGGCAAGATCCACTCGCATCGCGACATCGGCGTGTTCTTCATCCCGATGACCGGCGCGATCGCCAAGAATGCGCCAGTCCGGACCGAGACGGTATCGGATCATCCGGCCGCGGACGCGGCATCCGGGGCGGCGCACCCGGCCCAATCCTCTCCGCCCGGCGGCCGGCCGGCCGAGGACGGGCATGTCGGGGATGGGCACGTCGGGGATGGGCATGTCGGGGATGGGCATGTCGGGGATGCACCCACCGGCGACAAGCCGGCCGGAGACAAGCCCGCCTCGGAGTAACCCGGCCGGCGCGCCGGGCACCCGGCTGCCGGCGTCGGGCCGGTCGCGACAAGGCCGCCTTGGGAGCAACCGGACCCGCGGCCCAGACCGGCGTATCGCGGTACCCGGCTGCCGGCGTCAGGCCGGTCGGGACAAGGCCGCCTTGGGAGCAACCGGACCCGCGGCCAGACCGGCGTATCGCGGTACCCAGCTGCCGGCGTCAGGCCGGTCGGGACAAGGCCGCCTTGGGAACAACCGGGCCCGCGGCCAGACCGGCGTATCGCGGTGCCCGTGGCGGGCGGGTAACCGACCCGCCAGTGGACGGCGCGACTGGCCCCCTGCGGTTGCCCCTCTGCGGTTGCGCCCTGCGGTCCATCCCCCCGTGGTCGCCCCCCTGCGGTTGCCCTCTGTGTCATCGCCGTTCCGCGTGCCAGACTTTGCGCGACGTCCACCGCAGTCATTGAGGAACCGCCATGAAGATCACCCGTCTGCGCACCCAGGTCGTGCATCTGCCGATCGATCCACCCATCATGACCGCGATCCTGGGGTCGATCCATTCCGCCGGCTG
>DASWON010000029.1:0-6299 GCA_036398735.1 Rhodopila sp. | reverse complement strand
GCGCGCGGGCACAAAGGTGCGGACCGAACCGTGGAGCGGTCCACGCGGCCGGCGCCGGCAAGCGCAGGTCGGCGGCGGACATCGCCGGAAGCTCCGCTCCCGCCGGAACCAGAGCCGGAGCGCCGTTAAGGCCATGCGCCGCGATACACACCAGACACGCATCGCAATCCGGCATCGGCGAAGGGGCGCCGGGACGCCTGTCGTCCACGCCGGTGTGACACACCGCCACCGGAAATGCCGCGAACAGGATTTCGCCCGACATCGCCGCGACGTTCTGTCCGCGCCACAGCAGCCCCGACACCGCCAGCAGAGCAAGCATCAGAGGCAGCAGCGGCCGCGGATGAACTGATCCGGTCATGCCGCCTTGAACCACCGGTTCGATGGTGTGACAAGGCCGCGCCTCGCCCACACGCGGTCCTCGGTCGCCCCCACGCCTCCTGCTTGTGGTGACGTCTTCACGCCGCGCCGCGCTCGATACGCTGTCCTTGATCCACTCACGCCGGGGGGCGAGCCTTGGCAACGGCGGGGGAGAGTGCCAGAAATGCGTCAACCCGTCATGCGGGGATGGATACAGCGCCCGGAGCCTCGGTTGAACATCGCGGCAGTGGTGCCATGTCGGGTCTGTCGGCGAGACAGCTCCATGAACACGAGGACAGGAAACATGTATTCTGACGTTTCGCTCTTTATCGACGGTGCCTGGGGACCGGCTTCCGGCGGACGCACGATCGACGTCGTCAATCCCGCGACCGGGGAGAAAATCGGCACCGTGCCGCATGCCGCGATCTCCGACCTCGACCGCGCCCTGGAGGCTGCCAGCAAAGGGTTCCGGACATGGCGGAAGGTGTCCGCCTTCGACCGCTCCAAGGTGATGCGCAAGGCGGCCGATATCCTGCGGGAACGTGCGGACAGCATCGCCCGCCTGCTGACCATGGAGCAGGGCAAGCCGCTCGTTGAGGCGAAGGGCGAAGTCATGGCCGGCGCCGACGTGATCGACTGGTTCGCCGAGGAAGCGCGCCGCGCCTACGGCCGCGTGATCCCGGCCCGCGCCGAGGGCGTCTATCAGCTCGTGATCAAGGAGCCGGTCGGTCCGGTCGCGGCCTTCACGCCGTGGAACTTCCCGATCAACCAGGTGGTCCGCAAGCTGTCGGCCGGGCTCGCCGCCGGCTGCTCGATCATCGTCAAGGCCCCTGAGGAGACGCCCGCCTCCCCGGCCGAACTGATCCGCGCCTTCGCCGATGCCGGCGTCCCGGCCGGGGTGATCAACCTCGTCTACGGCGTGCCGTCGGAAATCTCGGAATACCTGATCCCGCACCCGGTGATCCGGAAGATGTCGTTCACCGGCTCGACCGTGGTCGGCAAGCAGCTGGCAGCGATCGCCGGGGCCCACATGAAGCGGGTGACGATGGAACTCGGCGGCCATGCACCGGCGATCGTATTCGATGACGCGGATGTCGATCTCGCCAGCCGCATGCTCGCGGGTGCGAAATACCGCAACGCCGGCCAGGTCTGCGTGTCGCCGACCCGCCTGCTGGTGCAGGAAAAGGTATACGAGCAGTTCGTCGCCGGCTTTGTCGCCGCCAGCAAGAACGTGAAGGTCGGCGATGGGCTGGAATCCGGCACGACGATGGGCCCGCTCGCCAATGCCCGCCGCATCACCGCGATGGAGACCTTCATCGGCGATGCGCAGCAGAAGGGCGCCACCATTCGCACCGGCGGCAACCGCATCGGCAACAAGGGCAATTTCTTCGAGCCGACGGTGCTGACCGACGTCCCGATGGAGGCCCGGGTCATGAACGAGGAGCCGTTCGGGCCGCTGGCGATCATCTCCCCGTTCCGTGGCTTCGATGACGTGGTGACCGAGGCGAACCGGCTGCCGTTCGGCCTCGCCTCCTACGCCTTCACGCGGTCAGCGAAGACGGCGAATGCCATCGCCAACTCCGTCGAGGCCGGCATGATGACGATCAACCACATGGGTCTGGCACTGCCGGAAGTGCCGTTCGGCGGCGTCAAGGACTCGGGCTACGGCTCCGAAGGCGGTTCAGAGGCGATTGAAGCCTACCTGAACACGAAATTCGTGACCCAGGCCGGGCTGTAGCAGCGGTTCCGGCCGGCGGAAGTGGAGTGCTCCGCCGGCCGGGTGCCACGCGGCATCGCGGGTGCGAGTCGCGCGATTGCGGCAGGAATCCGGCTGGCAACCCCGCCATCCGAAATCCCGAGCGGCGGCCGACGCGCGCCGATTGGCAGGCGCCAACCGAGCGACCGCCGGTTGTGATGCAGCCGAACCTGTGCGTCGCCCCGAGGGTCGAACGCGCGTTTAGACCCCGACCATGACGTCGGAGGCTTTTACCACCGCGAACGCCTTCATCCCGGGCTTCAGCTGCAGTTCCTCAGCGGCTTCATTCGTGATGGAGGCGGTGATCGTCACGCCACCCGCGATGTCGATGGTGACGTGCGTGGTTGTCGCGCCCGGCTTCACCGCATGGATGGTGCCGGCGATCTGATTGCGTGCCGAAAGCTTCATGTCGAACCTCCTGATGATGACGATCGCTCTATCGACGATTTGCACCGGTGCGTGAACCGACGATCGTGCGATCGTATGGGGTGGGCTGAGATACATGAACACTCCAACCCGCTCCTGCGTACCTGGCGACGGTGCAACGACTGCCTGCCGATAACGAAGAAGCAGAAGCGATGCGGCCCCTGTATCGTTGCCCTGGGGACTCATCGGCTCCCCTGCAGTCGAAATCAAGCCGATTGTGCGATATTCAGCAAATCCCGATGCAATTTGGGAATTGCTCCACAGGGGGTCCGATTATTGGCTCGTTACTGCGTTTTCTGTGCAGCTCCCGAGACTTTCTGTGCACAGGCACCCGGCGGCCAGCGATTTACGCTTCGCGCCTGACCCGCGCGGCTCGCTGCAGTGCCATCAGGTGTTTGCGGGCGGCCGCGGCACAATCTTCTTCGATCGCCCGATACCGGCTGACCACCGCCTGCCCCAGTTCGGTCAGGCTCGCGCCGCCGCCGCCGCTGCCCCCGGCCGCGGTCTGCACCACCGGCGCACCGAGAGTCGCATTCAGTTCCTCGACCAGTTCCCAGGTCCGTCGATAGGAAATATGCAGCGCCCGGCCCGCCGCCGAGATTGATCCCGAACGCGCGATTTCCTCCAGCACGGCAACCTTGCCAGGACCGATCCGCGCGCCGGATGCCAGGTCCACCCGGATGCTGAGCCGGTTCACGGCCTTGCCCGGGGGGGACGGTTCCGGGGCGGACCGCCCGGGGGCGGACGGCCCCGGGGCCTGTGACGATCGCTTTGACGCTGCCATGTCGCACCGAAACACGCCGCCAGGCAGAGATCAACCGGCCGTGACGGGATGAGCACAGCCCGCAGCGGCGGGCCCGGGCACCACGGCCTCACGCTGCCCCCGGTCTTCGGCCACGACGCATGAACGCGACAGCGCACGGCTCGAACAGCCTGCTTCAACCGGGGCGATCCACCAGGGCGATCCACCAGGGCGCTCCACCGGGGCGATCCACCAGGGTGATTCGCCGGGGGAACCACCGGGATGATCCATGTACAGGCAGCCGCGCCTGGCATGTACAGACGGGCCATTGCCGCTGTATCGCATTGGCTATATCGTTGCGTGCAGGAGACCAAGCCAATGAAGCGCCTGGCGCTCGTATTCATAGTACTCTGCGCCACGTGCCCCGCGTCACTGCTCTGCCCCCGGTCCGTCGCGATCGCCGCGGAGGTCACCGATGCGACCGGCCGCACCGTCACCATACCTGACCATCCTCAGCGCGTCCTGCCCGCCGGCCCGCCCGCCGCAGTTCTGCTTGCCGCCATCGCACCCGCTCAGATGCTCGGTTTTCCCGGGCCGCCGAGTGATGCGGGACGAGCCGCGCTGGCGCCCGCGGCGGCCGGCCTGCCCACGGTGCCGCGGCTGACCGGTCATCCGGACATCTCACCGGCGATGCGCGATCTGCGTCCCGACCTGATTATCGACTACGGCAGCGTCGCGCCGCGCTACCGGCAACTGGCGCAGGACACGCAGCAGAAGACCGGCATTCCGACCGTGCTGTTCGACGGCGCGCTTGACCAGGTCCCCACCGTGGCCCGCATCATCGGCCACATCCTGCAGCAGCCTGACCGAGCGGAAGCCGTCGCGCGCTTCGCCGAGGCGATCCTGGCGCTGCCAGCCCCGACCGGGGCGCATAAGCGTGTGCTCTATGCCCGCGGCGCCGACGGCTTGCTGGTCGCGGCACCCGGCACCGATGTGACCGCCGTCTTCGAACGCCTGGGTTGGCAGGTCGTCGCACCGGACGGCAGTGGCACGTTCCGACCAGCGAGCCTGGACGCGATCCGCGCGCTGGATCCCGATCTGATCATCCTGTCTGATCCCGCCGCCAAAAGCGTGCTGAGCAGCGCGGCATGGGCCAGCCTGCGGGCTGTGCATGATGGCCATGCGTATATCGCCCCATCGGTGCCGTTCGGTTGGGTGGAGGAGCCGCCCTCGATCAACCGCCTGCTTGGTTTCGCCTGGCTGCGTGGCGGCGACCCGCTCACGCTCGCGGCCTTGTTCAACGCCGCTGTCTATGGCCGTGTCCTGGCCCAGGAGCAGCTTCTGGCAATTGCCGGTACCACCCCCTCAATCAGTCCTTGACCCGCGTTCAATCTCCTTGACCTGTCCTCAATCCCTGACCCTACGAGGCTCGCATGCGTTTCCTGATGCTACTGCTGCTGGTCCTGGCACCGCTCCAGGCCCGGGCCCAATCCCTGACGGTGTTCGCCGCCGCGAGCCTGACCGACGCGTTGAAAGACATCTCCGGACTGTGGGTGAAGGCCGGCCACGAGGCGCCGCGCATGTCCTTCGACTCCAGCTCGACCCTGGCGCGGCAGGTGCAGCAGGGGGCACCGGCCAACGTCTTCGCCTCGGCCGACGAGAAGTGGATGGATTTTCTGGCCAAGGCTGACCTGATCGCGCCGGATACGCGCCACGACCTGCTCGGCAACGATCTTGTGCTGATCGTGCCGGCGACCCACCCGACCCACGTGAGCATCGGCCCCGGCTTTGACCTGTCCGCGCTGCTCGGTCCCGACGGACGCCTGGCCACCGGCGACCCGGCGCATGTGCCCGTCGGCATCTACGCGGAACAGGCGCTGCGCAAGCTCGGGCTATGGGAAAAGGTTTCCGGGCACCTGGCCGCGGCACCCGACGTGCGCTCCGCACTGCTGCTGGTGGAACGCGGCGAGGCGCCTGCCGGCATTGTCTACAGCACCGACGCCACTGTTTCGAAGGCCGTCTCGGTCGCAGGCGTGTTTCCTGACAGCAGCCACGACCCGATCACCTACCCGTTCGCCGTGACGAAGGCGGGCGACACGGCTGAGGCTCGCGCGTTCCTCGCGTTCCTGTCGACCCCGGCAGCCCGCGAGGTCTGGGTCAAGCGCGGCTTTAAAGTGGAATAAGCGTCGTCTCCGCCGGCTGCACGCCGACCATCTGCAAGGCGAGGCGGGCCATCTTGGTGCCGACCTCGTCGATCGGCAGGCGTCCCTCGGGCTGGTACCAGGTGTACGCCCAGCTGACCATGCCGCCGATCGCGAGGGCGGCGACGCGAACGTCCGCAACCTTGAACTCCCCGGCGCGCGAACCTTCCTCGAGCAGTTCGCTCAGCACGCGATCAAAACGCTTTCGCAGCGCGTTGATCTCCGCGACACCGCCGGTCGACATGTGCTTCTCCTCGCGGAAGTAGACCGCGATGTTGGCCTGGCGCTGCAGCACGACCTTGGTGAAGTTAACGATCCCATCGAAAAGCCGAGCAGACGCGGTTCCCGGCTGCCGCGCGGCCTCCGCGATGGCATCCAGCGACATTTCGATGGTCGGCCGGCAAATGGCTTCCAGCAGTTCAACCTTGCTGCGGAAATGGGTATAGATGAATGGCTTTGTCACCCCTAGCTTGCCGGCGATGTCGTCCAGTGTCGTGCCGCTGAAACCGCGCTCGTAGAACAGCTTGACCGCCTCTTCCAGAATGCGCTCCCGCTTATAGGCCGATATTTCTTCGCGCATGACGTTTTGCCGATAATCCCCTGGGGCAACAGGCACCCCGCCGTCAGCTAAGCAGAATTTCACCCTTTGGGCCATACGCGCCGCCGTTCAGCCGATGGTTTCACGCCCCATGGCGAGAAATTTCTCCCGGCGCCGGCCACGCAGTGTCGCCGCATCGAGACCTTTGAGGCTGCCGAGCGCGTCCTGGATCGCCAGGTCCACCGCCTGCAACGTCGCCGCTTTATCGCGTTGGGCGCC
>DASWON010000028.1:0-2054 GCA_036398735.1 Rhodopila sp. | reverse complement strand
CTACCCGAATGTGCGTGACCTTCCTGAAGTGCCGGATTGCGCGGTGATCACCGCCGCCAGGGAAGCAGTCGAGGAGATCGTCCTGGACTGCGCCAAGGCGGGTGTCGGCGGCGCGATCATTTTTGCCTCGGGTTATTCCGAGACCGGCAAGGAGGACCGCATCGCGCAACAGGAACGTCTGGCTGCGATCGCTCGCGAGACGGGATTGCGGATCGTCGGCCCCAACTGCATTGGGGTCGTCAACGCTCTGCTCGACAGCCGCGTCACCTTCATGGACATCACGCCGATCCCAAAGCCGGAGCGAAACGCCGTCGGCGTCATCAGCCAGTCGGGCGCACTGGGCATGGCGCTGGCGCAGGGCGTGGTGCGCGGATTATCGGTCAGTCACGTCATGACGTCCGGCAATTCGTGCGACGTCGATATGGCGGACTTCGTCAACTACCTCGCAACCGACCCGGCCTGCCAGTCGATCGCCTGCGTGTTCGAAGGCATGGCGACCCCGGACCGGCTGCTGCTGGCGGCGGAGAACGCCTGGGCGGCGGATAAGCCGCTGGTGATCTTCAAGATGGCGACCGGGGAGCAAGGCGCTCAGGCGGCGATGTCGCATACCGGCTCGCTGGCCGGATCAAACGCGTCGTACCGTGCGGTTTTCAAGCGTGCGGGCGCGATCGTCGTCGACGATTTCGAGGCATTGATGGAAACCGCCGCCTTTTTCGCCAAAGCGCCGCCACCGAAAGGCCCGGGTGCTGCGATCGTCGCTGCATCGGGTGGTGCGGCTATCATGGCCGCCGATCGCGCCGAACAGAACGGCGTCCCACTGCCGCAGCCATTGCCCGAGACCAGAACCATCCTGGAATCGCGGATCCCCGAGTTCGGTTCGGCACGCAATCCGTGCGACGTCACTGCTCAGGTGCTGAGCGATCCCGAATCCCTCGGCATCTGCGCCAACGCACTGCTGAATGATCCGCAGTACGGCGTCCTGGTTTCGCCGCTGACCTACGGATATGCGCCGTCTGCGAAACGACCGCTCGTTTACAGCGGCCTCGCCGAACAGCACGGCAAGATGGCCTGTGTCGTCTGGCAGACCGAATGGCAGGACGGACCGGGCGTGGTGGAGGCGAACCAGTGCGACCGGGTGGCACTGTTCCGTTCGATGAACGCGTGTTTCGCAGCCCTCGCGTCCTGGCAGTGGCGGGGGCAAAAGCGGAGAACGGAGGCCCAGCCGGCAGCCGCGACCTCGCCCGAGACTGTCACGCAGGCCAAGACGCTGATCGCCAGGGCGAGCGGTCGCACACTGACGGAGCGAGAGGCCAAGGCGGTCCTGGCGCTGTATGGCGTGCCGGTGGTCGGCGAGCGGCTGACCACGTCCGCCGATGCGGCGGTCGAGGCGGCCGCCGCCCTCGGCTATCCGGTGGTGCTGAAGGTGGAATCCCCCGACCTGCCGCACAAGACCGAAGCGGGCGTGATCCGACTGAACCTGCGCGACGCGGATGCGGTGCGGGCCGGGTATGCCGCGGTGATGGCGAACGCTGAGAAGGTGTCTCCGCGACCACGGATCAACGGGGTTCTGGTGCAGCCGATGGTACCGCAGGGAATCGAGATGGTTGTCGGCGCTCGTAACGATCCGCTGTTCGGGCCACTGATCGTCGTCGGGCTCGGCGGGATCCTCGTCGAGGTGCTGCAGGACACCGCTCTGGCGCCAGCCCCTGTGACGCCGTCCGAGGCTGAGGGTCTGTTGCGGCAGTTGAAGGGCGTGAAACTGCTTGAGGGCTTTCGCGGCATGCCTGCGGTCGACATCTCGCACCTGGCCCAGGTTATCAGCAACGTCTCGCGCTTCGCGGCCGATCAACGGGATTCCGTTGCGGAGCTGGACGTAAATCCGCTGATCTGCGCCGGGGACCGGATCACTGCGGTGGACGCCCTGATCGTGGTGAACTGAGAAGGTCAGGGTCCGGGTCGCCCGCGACCGTCGCTGCCGAACGACGTTTACCCCGGGTGACCGCCATCGTCGTGACCGGGGCCCGTTGCACAAGGCAGACGGAGCAATCGTTCCG